>CAZOZU010000273.1:0-3691 GCA_964584355.1 uncultured Rikenellaceae bacterium | reverse complement strand
AAAACTTCATTATTGCAGTTGATCTTGGAAAAGCTTTTAATGACCAGGATGGTAATACCGGATTCTACATGGGACTGAATTACCTGTTTTAGACCTCACATTCCTCTCATAAAATATGCCAGAGCCACACCCAAATAATTGCCTAATATATAACCTATTATACCGACTGTGATTCCGGTAATAATAACATCTTTATTCTTCAGGGAGGCGGCAACCACTGGCACAAAAGGCGGGGAAAAAACGAAAGCTGTGGTAGTAATCAGATAATTATCCGCATCGACCCTGAATATGACTGATAATAAAAGATGTAATAACAAAGAGCCGAAATAACACCATGTAACAAATCCAAGCAGGCTGAGCATTCCCAGGCTGAAGATAGCTCCGAGATCAGCCATAGAAGCAACTAAAAAAGAAAAGATAAGTACAAAATACATACCCAGTTGGAAGCTCTTTTCAATCCTGTTTACCCATGTGAATAATGATGCAATAATCGATAGAGTCGTTATTGTAAGAATAACCACCGGATCCTTGATGGCCCCAAACAGTAGTATACTTATACCTACCGATGCACCAAGAATAAGAATCGCCAGGCCAAAACCCATTGCAAGTCGTGGCAGAATCCCTTTTTTGAACATACCTGAATAGTCTTCAAAACTTTCTGCTTCAGCGACATCTTCACCTATTTCATGGCTGTCGGCAATCTTTTTAAAAGGTCTGAGAAATGCCCTGAATACGCGTGGACCTGCTGTTATGAAGAAGATTATTGTGACAGCACCTACAAGCATGTCATATGTATTTGCCATAACAAAAGACGTAGGATCAACATCCAGAGCAAGTTTAAGAGACACCATATTTGGTGTTCCACCCGTATATACTCCGACCAGCATCCCTCCTATCTGCCAGGCGTCGGGAACAATATTCCTGAAAACCAGATACCCTGATATTATAATCACTATAATAGATACAAAAGCCAGGGCCATTGAAATGAAACCTTCTTTTGCATACTTAAGCCATCGTCGTATATTGAGTGAGAACAACAGAAGCGGAAACGCAAGCACACCAATAGCTTGCAGCGTATCCTGTGTAACGGCAATAGTATTTGCAATAATGTCATCTTCAGTGATTAGCCCTAATTTTCTCAGTTCCTGTGCCTCTTCAGCGGAGAGGAATGATTCATCTCTGAGGGCTTCCTGGTATGCATCACTGCCATTTGGGATAATCCCTGTAGTACTCAGTATCAGGCCAAATCCATAAGCAACTACAATTGAACCCAGTTTTTTTAAAAAAGTCCATCTCTTACACATCCAGATTATAACGAGTGGAAAGGTGAGATAAAACAGAACAAGAAGTACAACTTTTACCATAGGTCAGGTTTATAAGTATACCAAATATAAAAAAAGCGATTTACCCGTGAGTAAATCGTTTTTAAAATAGGTATTAATACTTATTTACTGATCGTTACTCATATTCATCGAAGCTTTTTTTATACTGCTCAATAGCTTTCAGGCTCATACCCATACTTGAAAAGCCTCCGTCATGATAAAGGTTCTGCATTGTAACTTTCCGTGTAAGATCAGAAAAGAGAACAACACAATAATCGGCACATTCTTCAGCTGAAGCATTACCCAGTGGTGACATCCTCTCTGAGAAATCAACAAGCGAGTCAAATCCATGGATACTGGTTCCGGCAGTTGTTGCTGTTGGTGACTGAGAAATTGTATTTATCCTGACCTTATGGTCGCGTCCATAGATATAACCGAAACTACGGGCAATAGATTCAAGGAGAGCTTTTGCATCACCCATATCGTTATATCCTGTAAGTGTTTTCTGGGCAGCGACATAAGAGAGTGCAACTACAGAACCCCATTCCCGTATCGCGTCTAACTTATAGGCTGTCTGCAGTATCCTGTGGAAACTGAGAGCCGATATATCAAATGTCTTCAGCATGTTTTCATAACTGGTCTGTTCGTACGGAATATCTTTTCTTACATTTGGTGACATACCTATTGAATGTAGGATAAAGTCGAACTGTCCTCCAAAGAATTTCATGCTTTCTGTGAGCAGACTATCAATATCGTCCATTTTAGTTGCATCGGCCGGAATAACTTTACTATTTGTTTGTACCGCCAGCTCATTGATACTTCCCATTCTTACTGCAACAGGTGAATTGGTAAGTACAAGCTGAGCTCCATGTTCCGAGGCCTTAAGAGCAACCTGCCATGCTATTGATTTCTCATTAAGGGCTCCGAAAATGATACCTTTTTTACCATGCAATAGTTTTCCTTCCATATTTATATATATCTTACTTTTTCCCTTTTTTCTTAACCCTTCGTCCTTCTTCCCACGAAAGCGGTAGGCCGGGGGATGGGTTCATTAATTAAAATAAAGTACTAATTTTCAGCGGCTTTTATCAGTTCCCGGGCATTTTTTATTGCTGTCTCGGTTATTTCGCTTCCGCTAAGCAATCTGGCAACCTCATAGATCCGCTCTTCGGATGATAACAATTTTACCCTGGTAATTGTTGCCTCACCGGAATCATCTTTATAGACATGGTAATGCTTTGTTCCCCTTGAAGCAACCTGTGGAAGGTGAGTAATATTCACTACCTGCATATATTTCCCCATACCTGCAAGTATCTGTCCCACTTTGTCAGCTATTTCACCGGAGACACCCGCATCAATTTCATCAAATATTATTGTAGGCAGGTTTGTATTTTTTGTAAGCATCGATTTGAGGCTAAGCATTACCCTTGACAATTCTCCTCCCGAGGCTATCCTGGCAAGATTTTCGGGTTCGACCTGTTTGTTTGCGGAAAAGAGAAAATCGGCATGGTCGGTTCCGGAAGGTGTGAAATCAGAAAGAGATTTAAACGAAATCCTGAAACGTGCATTTGGCATTCCAAGCTGCCTGAGAAGGTCAGTTATTCTTTTTTCTACATCATGAAGAACAGCTTTTCGCTTATCTGATATTTCTATTGACAGTTTTGTTAAATTATCTGTCTCTTTTGAGAGAAGCGATTCCAGCTCAATTAACCTGTCATCACCGGTGATAATTGAATTTACCAGTTTTCTTATCTCTTCTCTTTTTATAATAAGTTCACTCAGGGAAGATACCCTGTGTTTCTGTATCAGTGAGTATAAGGTATCAAGCCGGTCAGTGATTGTGGTTAAACGATCAGGATCAGCTTCGACAGTTAAAGCAAGTTTCTCTATCTCACCGGCAAGATCATCGAGTTCTATATATGAAGATTCAGTACGTTTTAACATTTCCTCAAGTTCCGGCATAAATGATATTATCTTCGAAAGGTTCATTTTTACCTCTCTCAGATTTGTGAGAATCGAGTTTTCTTCGGATGAAAAAAGAGCTGAAGCATTACCAAGGGCAAGCTTAATATCTCCTGCATGTTCGAGAATTTCCTGTTCTTTTTCAAGCTCGTCCTGTTCACCATCAATGAGTAAGGCATCTTCGAGCTGTGTGAGCTGAAACTGATAGTATTCGAGGTCAGCTTTGTTCCGGTCTGTATTTTCCTTAGCCTCAGTATACTCTTTCTTCAGATGACGGTATTTGTAATAGGCACTCCTGTAATTCTCATTAAGTTTTATTGTACCTGCAAAAGAATCAATAACATTTAGTTGGAATGAATTATCGCTCAGCATCAATGTCTGGTGCTGTGAATGTATATCTATCAGGC
>CAZOZU010000272.1:0-3697 GCA_964584355.1 uncultured Rikenellaceae bacterium | reverse complement strand
GGAAGTATCTTATCAATAAGTTTCTGGGTAAATAAGGCCATTACCATTCCCAGGATTGAAATCACAATCCCAATAAAAATACTGATCAATAACAGATCCTTTTCAGGTTTTATATTATTGATTATCCATTTCCTTTTGTTTTTTCTGTTTTGCTTTTTATAACTAAAATTACCGTTTGGAAGCATGCCGAGACATTTTCTGCTTATCCAGATCTTATTCAGCTCATCTTCAGATAATAGTTTTACACCGCTTGCGGGATCCCAAATTAAGTATTTACAATTCTCATATCCATAGAATATAATATAATGTTCATAACCTTTTTCAGCTGTGACATGTAGTATCAAAACATTATTATATTCAACAATTTCTTTAAGTGATGCTTCATATCCTGTTGCATCCAGCCCACATTCCTGCGCTGCCTGATAAAGTCCCAACAATGAAGTTCCCGATTGTGATGTTCCACTCAGGTTACGTATTTTTTCGATAGTCGTATCTCCTCCAAAATATCTTATCAGTGAAACCAGACAGGCTGCACCACAATCTGTTGAATCGTGCTGAAGTACAGAATGTTTCTTAATTTTATTAATACTGTCCACTCAAATTGAAGTATTTAATTATTGTCTCTGTTTTATATTCTCCATATAAGGCCTCAATCAGATCTAAATTCTTGTCATATAAATAATTAGATGGAATATAATTACGACCAAAAACATCACCAAATACCAGGGAGGTATCAATCAAAGTCATAAAATTGTGTTCGTTTCCTGTTTGACATTTATCCAGGAATCTTTTAACCGAATCAGGTTCTGCATAAGTAACAAGTATTAATTTTATCCCTGACTCAATGATATTACTATTCAATAATTCGGATATTTCATAGTAGCAGTGTTCACATTCAGGGTGAAAGTTCACTATAAGCAACGGACCTTCTGTTATTTCTGTTGAGGAAAAAGAACCATTATGCAACGACAGCAATGAGAACCAGGGTAAATGTTTTATTTTATCCTCTAAAAAATCTTGATCATGTAACTTTTTTACAGACCCACTGATTAATAAAAATACCCCGGAAATGAAAATTACAATTATGATGATCAGGATTATTTTTTTCATATTTTGTTAATTATCTGCAATTGTTTCACGGATTTTCATAATGAAGAGTCAATTGATATAAACATTATCAGGACCACCCAAAATAGGAGTGCAGGCATATAAGACCTAATAACTACTTTTTCAGATTTCTCCTTTTCAATAGCGCCGGCTTTGTTTAACCCTAAGGAAAGCAATAGTATATAAAGTATTTGGAAAACATTCACACTCTGTAATGGGAATACCCAGAATTCCCTTACTTCTGATTGATCAAACAGATTGATTAAAGAGAGCGGATAGAAAAAACTCATATCGTTAAGATCATAGTTGCCGGCAAAAAGAAAGAACCATAAAAATTTTGTAATTCCTGCAAGTACAAAAATAATTTCGCTTGCCGTAACAATCCTGAATACAGTGCTGAAAGATATATCTTTACTTATATCACAAAAAAATATTCCTGTATATAACACTGTACTTACCAGGGTGCATTTTAGAATAAGCATTATCGGCAGGAATACATAATTAATCCATGATAGCCTATTTATTTCCTGAAACAATTTCAAAGATCTCTCATAAGAAAGCTGCTCACTGTATGAATTATAAAATACAATATCATTAAGCAGAACATTCTGGGAGAGCCAAAAAATCAAAAAATAACAAGCTATTACGATAATAAACAGATAATGCCATCTTAAATTAAAAAAGCTAATAATAAGTTTCATAGCAACGAGATATATTATGAAATCAAATTAACAGAATCAAAGTCCAACAATACCGGACTTTTTAATATTCTGATATAGCCTCAATAATAACTCTAATTCTACGGTCATCTGCATAATAATAAGACTGTCTGTGACAGCAATACCTTACATCCACCCCCAGATAACGTATTTCCTGAAGGGTTTGGAATAGGGTACTTCTACTTATACCCAGTTTCCCGGCGAACTGCTCCGGAGTTCCTGTTGCTTTCATAAATATCAACGCATCAATGCGTTCCAATCTGTTAACATATTTTATCAGACACATGACATTGGTATTTAATATTGTAATACATAATAATAGATGAACCCGCCCGATAAATCGGGGCAGGCTTCCGCTAACGCGGAATCTCCGCGTTGCTCCGATCTCCAGGGTAAAATATTCTATTGTAGCAGAATTCCTTTCAGCACGAGGGTAAAAGCAGTAAATATTCTTTGCTAAACTTTTAATAATACAAAGAATTTTTGCGATGACATTAGAAATAGAAATTCCACTTATTTTATGATTAAAAAGGTCAAACATGGTCTGGTTTTAGTTTATTAGTTACTTTTTAGCCATGAAATTCTCTTTGCCCGTTACAACAGGTATCTAAACCTCAACTAATAATATGACTTTCAGGGGCTGGAGAAATCAAAGTTCATTAATGTTTTGTTTAAATAAGATTGTACGTTTAGTTTCTTATACATGTCACAACTATCGGATTTGTGACATAAGATTTTTGAAAAAATAAACAAATTGTGTTATTTATAATGTTTCTAAATTATATGTGTTGATTTTCTGTTAGTTGGATGAGATTCCTCGCTCCGCTCGGAATGACAGGAAATAAAAAGCCCGTCCTTTCAGACGGGCTTTAAGAGTAGCTATTTTATTAATTATCTGCCCCATATCTCCCCCTCCCTGCTTCAGGAGGGAGGGGGATTAAGGGGGTGGGTACATGTGTCAATGCAACAACGTTATATCTCCTACCTTCCTGAACGGTTCTCCATTGGCATATTTGCCCTCTACATACCATACATAAACTCCCTGCGGACAAAGCTCACCTTTGTAATATCCGTTCCACGGTTTGTTGATATTATGACTTTCAAATATCAGCACTCCGAGCCTGTTGAAGATCTGCAGCTTGTAGTCGAGTACCTTCTCCCTTATAGGCGGATAGAAGAACTGGTCAACTTCCACACCACCATCAGGTAACTCCTCTATCTCTATAGGACCTTCCTGGTTAGGCTGGAAGACCGTTGAGAATCTTAGCTCTCCGGCCGGCTCAACGGTTATACCGGGCGAAAGAACAAATTTGTCGGAGCAACCGTTTTCGGAGTATACCCAGAGGGTAATGTCGAAGACACCTGCATCCATATACTTGTGGTATGGCTCTTTGAGCTTCGAGGTGTCGCCATCACCAAACTCCCACAGGTAAGTATCGCCTCCTTCACTCAGGTTGAAGCACCTTACTCTTTCATCATTTACAAAGACATAGTCGGGTGCTGCCTCAAAATAGGCTCTCGGTGAAGGATAAACATGTACTACCTGCGATTTGGTATCGTCACCACCAGGACCTGTTACCGTCAGCTCGACAATATAACTGCCCGGATCAAAGTAGCTGTATTCCGGATTCTTTGCCGTTGAATAGCTTCCGTCACCGAAATCCCATCGGTATGAAGTACCCGGTGTCTCCGTATTCTGAGATGTGTTGTTGATAGTTATTGTCAACGGTTCACATCCTGATGGTATCGAATCGAAATCAGCTACCGGCGGCAGAGGAAGAACACTAACCTGGTGTGTAACACTGTCACTGCAGTTGGCATTGCTTACGACAAGTTTTATATCATAAATGCCAAGCTCAGTAAAGGTATAT
>CAZOZU010000271.1:0-3699 GCA_964584355.1 uncultured Rikenellaceae bacterium | reverse complement strand
AGAATTCCTGAAACTTATAAGATGGCCTAATCTTCTAATTGTTATACTTACAATGGTCCTGATGCGTTATGCTGTAATTGAACCACTAGTATACAAAATTGGAATTATCCCTCTGAGCGGGAGAGGAGAGCAAATTCCTATGACACTCCAGTTTCCCTGGTATTACTTCATGCTTCTTGTTGCTGCTACTGTTTTTATCACTGCCGGAGGATATGTGATAAATGACTACTTCGATATTAAAACTGATCTGATAAATAAGGAGGGTAAAGTAATTGTAAGCACAAAAATCCCAAGACGCCAGGCCATGTTATGGCATACCTTACTAAATATAACCGGAGTAGCAACCGGATTTTATATTTCCTGGAAAGCCGGTTATATATGGATGGGTTTGTTTTTTCTGATAGTATCAGGCCTGCTCTATTTTTATTCAGCAAGTTATAAGCACCAGTTCCTGATAGGGAATATAATAGTTGCGTTTCTAACAGCAATGGTTCCTTTTTTGGTGATAGTATACGAATGGGCCTTTATTTACAGGTATTATGCGGTAAACGCTATTGAACTACCCAAATTAAGCTTCCTGTTTTACTGGATAGGAGGTTTTTCTCTTTTTGCATTTCTTACAACACTCACCCGTGAAATAATAAAGGATATTGAAGATTTTGAAGGTGATATAACCTATGGAAGTAACACAATGCCAATAGTGTTAGGGATACCTGCTTCGAAGATCATCGTTACCGGATTGACAGGTATTACAATAACAATACTTTACCTGATATGGGGATTTTTTATTTCTGACAAAATAACACTGATATATCTTTCTCTCTTTGTTGTCTTACCGTTACTTTATATAATTTATCAGGTATTCAGAAGCAGTGATAAAAGACAACTTCACTTAGCCAGTACCATTATGAAGGTAGTTATGCTTACCGGGATTCTTTACTCTTTGGTTGTAAAAGCAATATTAACCTGGAACCTGTTCTGAAAATGATACTTGATGACCTGAATAAATACAGGATAATACTTGCATCACGTTCCCCTCGCAGACAACAACTCCTGATGCAGCTTGGTATAAAATTCGATATTGTAACAGGAGATTATGACGAAACTTATCCTTTAAACCTTACAGGTGAAGAAATTGCTGTACATCTGGCAGAGGGAAAAGCAAATTCTTTCAGAAATAGACTTACGGATAATGAAATTGTAATTACAGCTGACACTATAGTATGGTGCAATAACCGGGAACTGGGCAAACCTACAGATGCAGATGAAGCAAGGCTGATGATCAGGGATCTTGCAGGGAATACTCACGAGGTAATAACAGGGGTTTATCTTTTGTCATCATCAAAAGAGAAATCATTCTCAGTGTCAACAAAAGTAACTTTTGCCACTCTTTCGGAAGAAGAAATAAATTACTATATTGAAAATTTCAGGCCTTATGATAAAGCCGGAGCATATGGAATACAGGAATGGATAGGTATTGCAGCCTGTAGCCGAATAGAAGGATCATATTTTAATGTAGTAGGACTTCCGGTACAGAGGCTCTATGAGGAGTTGAAGGAGTTTATAAAATAGGTGCAAGGTGCTATTATTCCTCTACCGTGAACCTGATACCACTATAATAATTAAATATTAACCATGAATTCAAGAATAATGAAAAAGCTCTTATTATTATTTGTATCATTTGTTACAATTTTAAGTTCATCAGCATCAGCACCAGATGAGGGTATTTGGATTCCGATGCTCATTGAAAAGTATAATATCAAGCTGATGCAGGAAAAAGGATTCAAACTGACTGCCGAAGATATTTACAGTATCAACAAAGCATGTATGAAGGATGCGGTGGTCTCATTTGGAGGCGGTTGTACGGCGGAAATTATTTCTGATGAAGGTCTGCTACTTACTAATCACCATTGCGGATATGGTCGAATCCAGTCGCTCTCCACTCTGGAGAATGACTATCTGACTAACGGATTCTGGGCTATGTCACATGAAGAGGAACTGGCATGTCCGGGCCTGTTTGTGACTTTTCTAAAAAGGATGGAGGATGTGACAGATGATGTACTGGCAGGAGTTAGTGAAGATATGGAACTAACAGACAGGGAAGAGAAAATCGATGCGAATATTAGAATTGTAATGGAAAAAGCTGTTGAGGGTACAGAGTATACTGCAAGTGTTCGACCCTTTTTCATGGGAAACCAGTATTTTCTATTGGTATATGAAACATATACTGACATAAGATTTGTAGGTGCACCACCTTCTGCAATAGGAAAATTTGGAGGCGAGACTGATAACTGGGTATGGCCCAGACATACAGGAGATTTTTCAATGTTCCGTATTTATGCGAATGGTGATAACAAACCAGCACCATATTCAAAGGAAAACAGACCATATAAACCACTATACCATTTTCCTGTCTCACTCAAAGGGATTAATGAAGGTGATTTTACTATGGTATTCGGATATCCGGGATCAACTTCTGAATATGTCCCTTCATACCATATCGATATGATAAAAAACCATATCAATCCTAAGATGATTGATATACGTGAAAAGAAAATTAAGATTATGGAAGCAGCCATGAATACAGATCCCCTGATAAGACTTCAGTACTCAGCAAAAAAATCAGGTGTAGCCAATGCATGGAAAAAATGGATAGGAGAGAACCAGGGCCTTGAAAGGATGAATACAATAGCAAAAAAGAAGGAGTATGAGCAGAGACTCACAGAATGGATAAATGAAGATGAAGTAAAAAAAGAAAAATATGGTGAGATATTGCCTCGTTACAAGGATTTGTATTCAGAACTTAAAGACTACAGACTGGTATACAGTTATACCAGCGATGCCTTTTTCAGCGCCGGTGCGGAAACAGTAGGATTTGCCAGATATATGATGACACTGGCGGGAGCCTATGAAACCGACCCCTCTTCAGAAAAGACTGATGTTATTAAATCAGAGTTGATTAACAGGGCACGGGGCTTCTTTAAAAATTATAACATGGAGACAGATAAAAAACTCTTTGAAGCAATGATGAACATGTATGGAGAGAATCTGGATCAGAAATGGCAGGCACCCGAGTATATAAGAATAAAAGATGCATGCAGGGGTGACTTTCGAAAACTTGCTGATAAAATATATGAAAAATCAATCTTTACTGACGAGAATAAGTTCGTTTCATTTGTCAACAGTTTTAATAATAAAAGCCTGAAAAAACTTAAGAAAGATCTTTTTTACAGGCTTGCAAAAAGTACTGCAGAATTCCTTTCATCAAATGTCAGAGATGATTTATATCGCATATTGTCAGAAATAGAAAAACTTGATAAAGATTACATGACCCTCCAGATGGAATTTGATCCCGAACGACAATTTTATCCCGATGCGAATTCAACTCTCAGGGTAGCTTATGGTAATATTATGGGATATCTTTCAAAAGATGCAATATGGTTTAAACATTATACAACTTTAGAAGGTATAATAGAGAAGGATAATCCTGAAATATACGATTATGATGTTCCTGATAAACTGAAACAATTGTATATCGACAAGGATTTTGGACCATATACACAGGATGGTAAGGTTCCGGTTTGCTTTATAGCAAATAATCATACCTCAGGTGGCAACTCCGGCAGCCCGGTTATCAATGCTGACGGGCATCTTATAGGAATTAATTTCGACAGAGCATGGGAGGGTGTTGCCAGCGAT
>CAZOZU010000270.1:0-3705 GCA_964584355.1 uncultured Rikenellaceae bacterium | reverse complement strand
AATTTCAATAACCGTATCCGTATTTATTACAGTCTCACCCCAAAGGGGGATTCCGTTGTTGCAGAAAAACTCAAAGAACTTAATGAATATATTGAGTCGCTTCAACGGATCATTGAAACCAAACCCGGTTTGTATTATGCCTGAACTGAGTTTACAAAATATTGACCAGATAAGTCGGGATATCAACCGGCAGGAAATATCATTTTCCCACCTGCTTGCGGACCTGATCGATCATGTTTGCTGCGACGTTGAATACGAAATGCAGTCAGGACTCGATTTTGGTGCGGCCTACCAGAAGGTGAAGCAAAAAATGGGATCACGCAGATTAAAGGAGATCCAGGAAGAAACACTATATGCAGTTGACACAAAATACAGAAAAATGAAAAACACTATGAAAATTTCGGGTATTGCCGGCACAATATTGCTTGGCTTTGCCGCCCTGTTCAAGATCCAGCACTGGCCATTGGCAGGAGTTATGTTAACCCTTGGAGCTTTTACGCTGGCATTCGTTTTTATGCCTTCAGCCCTTGGAGTTCTCTGGAAAGAGACTCACAGCAGGAAAAGAGTCTTCCTGTTCATCTCTGCATTCTTTGCAGGTTTATTCTTCATATTGGGTACATTATTTAAAGTACAGCATTGGCCAGGAGCCGGTTTAATACTGACGCTTGCAGCTCTTTTCGGTATTATATTCTTTATTCCGGCATTACTTGCAGACAGGTTGAAGGATACAGAAAAAAAACATAAGAGGACTGTTTATATTCTTGGTGCAATAGGAGCTATATTTTATCTGGCAGGCATGTTGTTTAAGATTATGCATTGGCCGTTAGCTACCCTGCTTATGTTGGCTGGCCTGATAATACTGTGTATTATCGCTTTTCCGTGGTTCACATGGCTTACATGGAAGGAAGATAAATCTGTAAGCGTCCATTTTATTTACATGGTGATAGCAATGATGGTAATAATCCTGCCAGGCGCCTTGGTAAGTTTAAACCTTCAGCACAACTATGAACGTGGATTTTTTCCTCACAGTGAGAGGCAACAACATATATATAATGTGAAATCAGATCAGAACAACCTTCTTCTTGTCAAATATCAGGATTCCTTAATATATCCTCAAATGGAACAAATCCATTCAAGAACAGCTGAACTTGTGTGGTATGTCACTGATATTCAGGTAAAAATGGTTCAGGAATCAGAGGGGGAACAAGGAAATCCGGCCATTGCAAAAGATCAGATAAGTGAAACAGAACATGGCCCGGTAATATTGTACACCAGACTGTCTCATCCCTTCACACCGGAACCGGTCAGGAATTATCTCCGCAATGGATGCGAACCGCGACAAAATCTTGAATCCGAAATGCTGAAGTACTCAGAATTCATCTCAGAACTTCAATCCGGTGATTATCAAAATTATTCATGGCCGCTGGAAGCGTCACGTAATTTAACAGAATTACTACCGGAAAAAACAAATGTATCAATGATATCCGGACTTCATTCACTGGAGTTGATGAAAAATACTCTCCTGCTCATTGAGTCAGAATTATTAAATGCAATTGCGAATCAACAATATTTAAATTAAACAAAGAAATCATGAAGCAGAAACTATATATATTAGGATTGATAACTGCAATTATTGCTTTTACCGGCACTATATTTAAGCTGAATCACTGGCCGGCTGCAGGTATCTTAATTACTATCGGACTTTTAACACTTGTCCTGGTCTTTATTCCTGCTGCTCTGGTAAATCATTACAAGACTGCCGGAAACCGACAGAATGTACTCCTTTATATTATAACATGGCTGACTTCCTTTGTGATATTCATCTCCATGTTGTTTAAAATAATGCATTGGCCCGGTGCAGGAGTAATGCTGACCATTGCACTTCCGTTTCCTTATGTGGTCTTTCTGCCTGTTTTTCTGGTAACAACCTCGAAAAACAAAGATTACAGCATCTATAACACAGCCTTTGTTTTGCTGCTTTTAGCTGTTAATTCAGTTTTTGCCGCACTTCTTGCACTGAATGTATCTAAAGAGAGGATTGTGGACAGCTATGATTTATCTGTCAATTATAACAAGGTGGAGGCAATCATGGATAAGCTCCCTTCAATGGAGTCACAAACGGCTGTAAACCAGAAAATCGATGAAGTACTGAAAACAGTCAATAATTATCAGGATCTGATATTTGCGTATGACGGAATAACAGAGGCTGAATGGAATAATAATCCCGATGTACTTTTCCTTCCTGATAACAGAGGTATGGCAGCCAGCGCATTGAAAGAATCAGGGGAGGAACCTTTTGGCTCCGGGCTTCAGAAAGGATTGCAGGAACTGTTGTCTTTAATGGAGAAGTCACCTGCTTATGAAGGATCTTCCCCGGCAATCATCGATGATATGGAAGAACAGGGGATAAATGAAGAATACTGGCCGGCAATGATATTTACCGATAATAACCTGGCATGGGTACTTATTTACCTCGACGGTCTTGAAACAAATCTTAAAATATTGAAATCGAAAAAGTTTTAGGTTTAATTTCGAACAGGCAAGAGGGTGTAAGAATTAACACCCTCTTTTTATTTTTATTAAATAATGAATAATTATTTTATTTTTGGTACCGTAATAGCAAATGTTAAATTTCATAGTAATAATTATATATTAAAGAAATGAAAAGAATCAAATCTTTTATGACTGTAATTTTAACAGTCATGTTCACTGTTTCTTTATCAGCCCAGACGGCTCAGGAGATAATAGAAAAAAGTCTTAAGGCAATGGGCGGTAAAGAATTCCTGTCAAATATCACATCACTTTATACTGAAGGTGATATTGATGTTATGGGTATGGTAGGGACAATGAAGACAACAACCCTGAATGGCAAAGGGATGAGGCAGGATATGGATATTATGGGAAGTATTATTTCAACATGCTATACCGACAGTGCCGGTTGGAGTATGAATCCCATGATGGGAAGCTATGCAGCTGAAACCATGCCGGAACAGCAATATAATTCAGGTAAGGATCAGATATATATTGAAGGTCATTTTCTGAATTATGATAAAAATGGCAGTACTGCAGAATACCTGGGAACAGAGACTGTATCAGGTGTGGATGCACATAAAGTAAAAATTACAAAACCTGACAGTACATCGGCATTATATTATTTTGATCCTGATACTTATTTCCTTATTTATTCAATACAGCAGGCTGAAACGCAGGGTATGATTGTAGATAATGCAATGACATTCTCTGATTACAGGGAGGTTGAAGGCTATTTTACACCTTTCAAAATCTCTATGGATATAGCGGGCGGACAATTTTATATGACCATAACATATAAAAATGTAGAATTGAATAAACCAATTGATGAGACCATTTTTGACAAACCATTATAAGCCTGATTATTTTTCCCGGATTCAATAACCTTACAGACATATAAAAACACAATCCCCGGATTTGCAACTCAGCTTTCCGGGGATTATTTATTATTCAGATCAGGAAAATATGCCGGTTCGTCGGTAAAATCCCCCGGTACTTCTATTTCATTTTTAATGTCCTTTCCCTCACCATATTTTTATCACAAAATTGATAAAGAAATATGAGGAAATTGATATTTATATTAAGCATACTTCTTGCAACAGCAGGTGCAAATATTTTCGCGCAGCAGGAAGAGGTCTGGACTCTTGAAAAGTGTATCGAATATGCTTTCGATAA
>CAZOZU010000269.1:0-3706 GCA_964584355.1 uncultured Rikenellaceae bacterium | reverse complement strand
AAATTGAAAGCTATTAAGGATAATAAAGTCATACTATATTATGTGGCCTGCGGTGTTGATGACAGATTGGCCTATCAGGGATCACAAACACTTGTCGGGGAACTGAAAAAACTGGATATGCCATACAAATTCAGAGAATCATCCGGCGGTCATACATGGGCAAACTGGAGGATCTATCTTTCCGAAATGGCACCGATGTTATTTAAATAATAATCAGTAACATGACAAGAATATCAAGAAAAAAATTCCTCCAGCAGTCAGCCCTGGGAATGGGATCAGTACTCCTGTTTCAGGGTCTGGGATTATCAGCATGCAGGAAAGCTGACGGATATGTTACAGCCAGAACAATACATGGGAAGATAAGGGGAATAAGAGAGGGGGGAGTCAATATTTTCAAAGGTATTCCTTATACAGGCCGTGTCTCAGGTGACCGCAGATTCAACAGGCCTGCACCTCTTGAGCCATGGAGTGGTGTAAGAGATGCTTTGAGACTTGGAAATCCGGCAATTCAGGCCCCGAACCAGACTTATGGAATAGATGAACCTGAATATGCAGAGGATTGCTTATTCCTGAATGTCTGGACTCCTGCAAATGACAATAAGAAAAGACTGGTAATGTTCTATAACCATGGTGGTGGATTCAGTACCGGTTCAGGAGGTAGTGTAGCCCAGGATGGAGCAAATCTTGCCCGTTATTTTGATGTGGTTGTGGTACAGACAAACCACAGGCTGAATATATTCGGATTTCTCTATCTGGGTGAAATAGCTGGTGAAGAATACAAAACTTCAGGTAATAATGGAATTCTCGATATTGTTGACGGACTTAAGTGGGTTAACCAGAATATTGAAGAGTTCGGTGGAGATCCGGGTAATGTCATGATTTTCGGTGAATCAGGTGGAGGTTCAAAGACATCTTGTTTATATGCAATGCCTTGTGCTGCAGATTACTTTAACAAGGCTTCCATAGAGAGCGGTCCGGGTATACAGATGACACCACTCGAGTCTGCTGCTGAAACTGCCAATCTGGTATTAAGTGAGCTAGGTATTGAACGAAGTGGCTGGCGTAAGTTGCTGGAACTGCCAGTCGATGAGATATTTGGAGTACAGAGCAAGGTTCAGAGAGTTGCTGCTCGTCTGGTCGCATCACGGCCACAATCTGCAGTAAAGCCCAGAGGTTTGATGATGTCAAGATTAGGAGGATTCGGAGCTGTTGTGGACAGAGTTTCATTACCAATAAATCCTTTCGATCCCACCGCTCCTGAAATATCACGAAATAAACCATTAATGGTCGGTTGGAATGAGGATGAATATACTTTCATGCTTATGATGGGGGGAGGAGCGGACAAATCTCTGTTTACCATGGATTTCGACGGTTTGTATCAAAGATTACAGCCAAGATTTGGCAATGATACACAATTAATAATTGATACATATCGCAAGAACAGACCAGATGCAAACCCGACAAATATATTTATTGAAATATCATCAGTAACCATGATGGGTCTTGGTTCAATTGAAATAGCAGAAAGGAAAACAGTACAAGGAGGTGCTCCGGGTTACCTATATAATTTTGGTTATAAGTCGGAAGTAAAAATAAAAGATACTGATTATCCTATCGGAACTCCACATGCTATGGATATTGCGTTTAAATTTAACAATGTAAGGGAAGATAGTCCTGGTAATGTAAGCGGAATGGCAGGATCACGTCCGGAGAGCTATAAAGCATCATCCAATTTTGCCGAATTATGGACAACGTTTGCCCGTACAGGAAAACCGGCAGCAGAAGATCAACCTGATTGGCCAGCTTATGACCTTGAAAAAAGACCTACATACAGGATTGATACAGAGTGTAAAGTAATTTATGACAGGAATAAACCTGAACGTGAACTTTGGACAGAGCTGGATTACCTGTAAGCATATCTTGCGAATATTACACCTTCAATGTCACCAGTATAGAATGATTGTTTATTTTTAGGTGATATTTATAGCCAATGCAATCGGAAAACCACCTGCTTAAAAAGCGTGTAAATCTATTTGATGGTATTTCAATAGTATCCGGAGCCATGATTGGCTCCGGTATTTTCATTGTAAGTGCAGATATAGCCCGTAATGTGGGTTCTCCCGGTTGGCTTATGGTTGTGTGGCTTATAACAGGAATATTGACTGTTATTGCAGCAATCAGCTACGGTGAGCTGGCATCAATGATGCCACATGTCGGAGGACAGTATGTATATCTCAGGGAAGCTTATCATCCACTGGTGGGATTTCTTTTCGGATGGACAACATTCCTCGTGATACAATGCGGTTCAATTGCTGCAGTGGCAGTTGCTTTTGCCAAATTTTCAGGCGTTCTCATCCCATGGATATCAGACACGAATATCCTTTTGCAACTTGGTCCATTGAAGATTACTAGTACCATGGTGGTGGCGATAGGAATGATAGCCTTCCTTACCTGGTTGAATACAAGAGGTATAGTCACAGGAAAAACAGTTCAGAACATCTTTACATCAACAAAGGTAATTGCTCTTCTTGGATTTATTGTAATAGGATTGTTTGCCACAAAAGCTCTGGGTTCATTTGAAATAAACAGGGAGGTTTTCTGGAAAGCAAGTCAGATTGGGCCTGATAACCAGGTAATTCCACTTGCCGGGTTCGCAATTGTCGCTGCGATCGGAACAGCACTCGTTGGAGCCCTTTTTGCCTCGGATGCATGGTATAATGTAACCTATATTTCAGGCGAAGTGATCAATCCTAAAAGGAATGTGCCTTTAAGCCTTATTTTTGGGACGCTCATAGTGTCAGTTATTTACATCATAACCAATTTCGTATATATCAAAATACTGCCACTTTCAGGATCACCTGATGGTGCAGATGTGCTTAGCCGGGGTATCCAGTTTGCCACCGACGACAGGGTGGCAACATCGGCAATGTATGTCGTATTCGGTGATTATGCGGCAATTATCATGGCCCTCTTTATTATGATAAGCACCTTCGGCTGCAACCATAGTCTTATTCTTGCTGCCCCGCGTGTCTATTATGCAATGGCGAAAGATAGATTGTTCTTTAAAAAGGTAGGTGAGATAAACAAATTCGGAGTACCTGGCTTTGCACTTATAATACAGGGAATATGGTCAATATTGCTCTGTTTATCAGGAACATACAGTAATTTGCTCGATTATGTTATATTTGCCGTACTCCTGTTTTTTGCACTCACCATACTGGCAATCTTTGTTTTGCGTGTTAAAAGACCAGATATTCCCCGGCCTTATAAAACATTCGGGTATCCCTTCGTACCTGCAATATATATCATGGCTACGGTGTTTATAATGATCATATTACTTATTTACAAACCCAACTATACTTTCCCGGGCCTGATAATAGTATTTATCGGAATACCTGTTTTTTATCTTTGGAGAAAATATAACAGAAGTCAAAATGATTCAGGGATGAATAATGATGCCTGAGATTTACAATCGGATTTACCTTTTTGATTTGTCCGGATCTGTCGATCAATGAATTTATTTTTTGAGCATATCTGATATTTTCATAATTTTAAAATGATTTTGACGTGTTGTGCGGTTGAATATATTTTGCTAATTCATGTACTCACCCCCCCCAGCCCCCCCTCTCTGCTGGCGCAAAGAGGGTGGGAGTAAAACACTGAATATTAATATGTTTCCCCCTCTTTACGAAGTAGAGAGGGGGAA
>CAZOZU010000268.1:0-3711 GCA_964584355.1 uncultured Rikenellaceae bacterium | reverse complement strand
GGTGCGATGCTGGAGTATATGGAAGGGAAAAAGCTACCTGGTATTGCTGCAATCCGGGGAGAATAATAATAAGGTAGATTCATAACGCGTTGTGAATCTACTACCTTTGCATCAGGTATGAGAAACATATTGCTGATATTACTGACTTTATCATTGTGCCTGGTATCATGTAAGAAGGATATAGAGATACCTGTATCAGGTATTGTTACCATAGATAATACCACTGCACTGAGCCAGACTTATTATGTTTATGGTTTCCTGTTCTCAAGAGCAGAAATAGTATCAACACTTGATAATCCTCCTCCTGATATCACTGTTGACAGTGACGGTACAAATCTGTTTTTCCAGACCAATACTCTAAAAAATTCATTCTATAAATTCGGAGAGTTCGATAATGCAGATGCAGCTAAAGAAGCATTTGATAACCTTACCATAGTCAGTGTTACTCAATGGGATGGACTGGCATATACGGTTAAACCTGATCAGATATGGATTTACCGTACAGGAAGTGAACATTATGCCAAGTTAAGGATCATCTCAACGGTTTCAGAGGTAAGAGAAAACCACGACTATGCTGAATGTACCTTTGAATGGGTATACCAACCTGACGGATCATTAACTTTTCCGGGTAAATGAAATCTGAAATAACAAGCAGGATTTTTAAAATAAAAGAGAAGGACGATTTCCTTAATTCAACTCTTGAAATATTTAAATATCAGGCAAGGAATAATCCTGTTTATAAGTTATATCTGAACCTGCTGGGAAGTAAATATAATACACCGGAACATATTGAAGACATACCTTTTTTGCCTACAGGTTTTTTCAGAAATCATAAGATTCTGACAGGTAATAAACCTGTTAAAATGATATTCCAGAGCAGCGGTACAACAGGAATATCAACAAGCCTGCATTATGTTTCAGATCTCACCTTATACGAAAAAAGTTTTTATTCAGCATTCAGTCTTTTTTATGGAGATCCTGCCAACTATATTATTTATGCTTTACTACCCTCATATATTGAAAGGAAAAATTCTTCTCTTGTCTATATGGTGAAATATCTTATTCAGAAAACAAAAAATAATCTGAGTCTGTTTTACAATAATGATTACAAAACATTCCTTAAAAAAATAGAAGACGGGAAGAGCCAGGGGAGAAAATTGCTGATGATAGGAGTCAGCTATGCTTTGCTTGATCTTGCTGAAGCCTGCAAGCCTGATTTTTCAGGTGTTGTTGTGATGGAGACAGGAGGTATGAAAGGCAGGCGAAAGGAATTAATACGGTCCGAATTTCACTCCCTGCTGAAAAAGAAATTCAACATTAAGGAAATTCACTCTGAATATGGGATGACAGAACTCTTAAGCCAGGCCTATTCAAAAGGTAATGGGATTTTCCGTTGTCCGCCGTGGATGAAAATACTGATAAGGGACCCGCAGGATCCATTTTGTGTAACTACAGATGCGGGGAAGAGCGGGGGCATAAATATCATAGACCTCGCAAACATCAATTCATGCTCCTTCGTAGCCACCGATGATCTCGGAAAGCTTTATGAGGATGGAAGCTTTGAGGTCCTTGGCCGTCTTGATAACAGTGATATAAGAGGCTGTAATCTGTTGATTGAATAAATGACTTGTCTCATATTCCCAGCTTTGTCCTGATTGCCGGAGGTATAGCGTCCTTATGAACCATTATGAAGAGAGTTTTTGCTCTCACATAGCTTTCTGACATATTCAGATATCCTCCAAAAGCATTTCTTTCGGTTCCCCAGGAATTTTTTGTTTTATAATATTTTGTGCCATTCTGGTCTTTAACAATTCCTGTAAGGTGCATCAGGTGATCATCGGTGGTTGTAAAACTCACATACCCTTTCTGACGGGTCTGCTGGGTTACATTGATTTCGGGACCAGGTGAAGGAGGCAATTCCGGTCTTTCTGATCCCTGGCCCGGAGATCTCTCGAACCTTGCTCTGTCGGTTGCAGCTCCACTTTCTCCGGATGGTTGCAAAGGAAGAACAGCATATCCGTTTTTATGTGAGAATCCGCTTTCACTTACATCACCATCCCAGTTTACAGTGTATCCATTATTAAACGAATAATCCATTATTTCGATAAGTTCATCGAGAGGAACATTATAGAATCGTTCCATTGCCCAGTTATCCGGCACTTCAAGAATACCCTTGGTATAAAAGGGAAAATGGGTAAAAGAAGTTACCTGTATATAGTCGTCAGGATCAATATCCAGGCTTTCAGCGAATGAAGCAGGAGTATAAGTAATACCCTTGTAAGTAAATGTATCAGGATATTCTCCGAGATATGTATCAAGTACGGCATTTACAATTTCCTGGTATTGTGTGCTCTCTTTTCTGCGTTGTACGGGTACAGCAGCAACAGCATTAATGAATGCCTGCAGTTCACTATGATTATGAGTTGTTGATCCGTAATTCAATCCCGGGTATACTTCATCAGGCACAATACCGTAATCAGAAAAAACTCTCATACAGTCATGTGAAAGGCTCCCGGGACCAAGGTTTCCCTTACCTCTACGCAGGTAATTGTCCTTCAGCCTGTCAACATAATTCTGTCGTACAATAAACATTTCTGAAAGGTCATACTCTCCTTTTCCTATCCTGAGCAATTCAGATTCGATAAATGATGTTGTTGCAAAACACCAGCACGTTCCTGTTGCTGACTGGTTCTTTACAGGAGTAGCCTTAAGGTCAACAACAGATGTGAATAGATAACCTTCTTCAGTTTTTGTTTTCCGTACAGATGCATTTTTCTTCTGAGCACCAAGTGGTAATACTACACAGGTAATGAGTGTAATAATCAACAGTCGCGTTTTCATAATTTTTTATTTAAATTCTATATTTTTATTCTTTTATCTGAGTGTTGGGTAGAATGCATTTTCAATATGATCGATCTGATATTCATCTCCTTTTTTAATTACTATCACAACATCGAATCGACTCTCTTTATCAATATTGTTCCACCTGATGTAATTATCTGCTGCATAGATTATCGATCTCTGTTTTTCCCTGTTTATAGCAGTTTTTGGATGTTCTAGATAATCGTCAGATCGTGTTTTAACCTCAACAAAAACAATGAAGTCATTGTTCTCAGCAATGATATCTATTTCAGGTTTCCCCGCTTTCCAGTTCCTTTCAAGGATTCTGTAACCTTCTTTTTTTAGGTATACAGCGGCTTTATCCTCACCAATCTGACCAAGACTTTTGGGATCTGTCATATTATATTTCTATAAGTTTATTCCTGATAGCAAAAAGTATGAGACTTGCTGTATTCTTCGAATTGGTTTTTCCCAGAAGGTTGGCCCTGTGTTTGTCGACAGTCCTTTTGCTTATGAATAATGTTTCTGCAATTTCCTGGTTTGACATACCCTCACATATCTTAAGCAGTATTTCTTTTTCTCTCTTCGAAAGAATTGCTGATTTTGTTTCCTGTTCACGTAATTTGATTTTCTGAATGACATGATAAAGCAGTTCCTGTGAAAAATAACTGCCCCCTTTTATCACAGTGATTATAGCCTCCCTGACTTCAGAAATATCTGAATCCTTAAGTAAAAAGCCCTTTGCTCCTGCATCAACCATTTTATAATAGTACTCATCCTCACCATACATTGAAAGTGCGATAATATTTAAGGAGGGGCATATTTTCAGTCCTCTCCTTGTTGCCTCTATCCCGTCCATTTCCGGCATAC
>CAZOZU010000267.1:0-3730 GCA_964584355.1 uncultured Rikenellaceae bacterium | reverse complement strand
CTCGGGATTGATAACAGGGCAGACAAGTTTATTCATATAAGTTCTGAAGAAGAATTTAGGCAACTTTTTGAATCAGGGAATGAAATTACCAAACCTGCCTTGGTTCTTGGCGGAGGAAGTAATCTTCTTTTCATCTCCGATTTTCACGGAACAATCATTCGTCCGTCAATCGAAGGCATTATCATTGAGGACGAAAAACCTGATTATGTAATAATATCTGCCGGAGCAGGTATTAACTGGGATAAATTTATAGAATGGTGTGTTAATAAAGGATATATAGGAATAGAAAACCTTTCACTGATCCCCGGTACAATCGGAGCTACTCCTGTACAGAATATCGGAGCATATGGTGTTGAAGTCAGAGATACAATTTATAAAGTAAGGGCAGTATCTCTCACCGATGCCAAAATAAGGGAATTCAGCAATTCAGAATGCCGGTTCGGTTACCGCGACAGCATTTTTAGAAATGATCTTAAAGGCAGGTACCTTATAACAAGGGTTTATTACAGGCTGACTACAGTGCCGTCTTTTAATACTGAATATGGATCTATCAGGGATGAAGCAGAAAAAATCGGGCCACTATCCCTGGGGAGTATCAGGGAGGCAGTAATAAACATTAGAAGGAATAAATTGCCCGATCCTGAAATTATCAGTAATGCAGGAAGCTTTTTCAAGAATCCTGTGGTCAGCAGGGAGAAATGTGATGCTCTTAAAAGTATTCACCCGGAAATGCCATCCTTTGATGATCCTTCGGGAGGAATAAAACTTGCAGCAGGCTGGCTTATTGAACAATGCAGATGGAAAGGAAAGAGGATCGGTGATGCCGGAGTGCATGAAAAACAGGCGCTTGTCCTGGTAAACCATGGAAAAGCAACAGGAAAAGAGATTTATGACCTCTCGGAAAAAATCAGGAAATCAGTATTTGAAAAATTCGGAGTTTCCCTGGATAGAGAAGTCGAAGTTATTGGCAATGTGTAGTATTACGGATTTCGGATATTACCTGAATATTCTTCTTTTATTTAGTTCCCTTTGGTATTCGGCGGCATAACTGTTATGCTCTGATAGTGTTTTTGAAAAATTATGATATCCTGAAAAGTCGGCTTTCGCTGCGAAATAGAGGTAATCATGCTTTTCTGCATTGAGAACAGCATCTATGCCTTCTATGGTCGGGCAGCCTATCGGGCCGGGGGGAAAACCTCTGTGCAAATAGGTATTATAAGGAGATTTGATTGTGAGATGCTCTGTTAACACTCTGGTGATAGTAAAGTCATTCAGGGCAAACTTGATGGTAGGACAAGCCTGAAGGGGTATTCCTCTTTTAATTCTGTTTAGATAAACACCTGCAATTCTGGGTTTTTCATCTGCCTTGGCTACTTCATCATCGATAATCGAAGCAAGAATTGCAACTTCAACCTGTGTTAGATTAATTGCCTGAGCCTTTTCGCGGCGTTCTTCATTCCAGAACCTGTTATACTCCTTAAGCATCCTGCTATAAAGTTCCTTAGCATCTGTATCCCAGAAAAACTCATATGTATTCGGTATAAAAACAGAGATCACATTCTCCTTTGTAAATCCATCATCCCTGGAATTTTCAGGTTCTGAAAGAAAATTCATTATAGATGCTGAATCAGCTTCAATCTGACCGCCTATCCTTCCTGCAAGATCACTGAGATACCTTATATTGTTGAAAGTCACCTTTACCGGTGACTGCTTTCCTGAACGTAACAGATTTATCAGGCCATTATAGCTCATGGCTTTGTCGATGACATAACGTCCTGATTTAACAAGGGCAGGATAATTCTTCTTTTCAGCTATCCATTCAAACAGTTTTATATTCCTGATTTCGAGATTAGCATTCAGAGTATCAACAGTCTGTTTATAAGTTGAGCCGCCAGGGATATACAGGGTGGTTTCCTGGCTAACCGGTTTAATGTTCGATCCAAATATAGCCCTGTAGATCAGCAATATACAGATAATAATAATAAGTCCTGAAATTGAGAATATTACTATATTTCTGTTTCTTTTCATATACATCCAAAGGAGCGTCAAATTTATGTATTTGCTTTCAAAAACAAAAAAATCAATTTATTTAAGCCTTATTTTTCCTATCCAATAATCAATCATCAATAATCAATCTTGAAATTACATTTCAAATTATTCCTATTTTTACATAATTCAATTTAAGTACTCATTAAAATGAAAAATAATATGACCGTTTCAGCTTTAATACTTATTCTGGCAATAGGAATAATAACAGGTATAGTGGCAGGAATGTTTGGTATAGGGGGAGCTATAATTATGGTTCCGGCACTTGTTTTTGTTATGGGTTTCGGTCAGCATATGGCACAGGGTACAAGCCTTGCTGTCATGCTTCCCCCCATAGGTATCATTGCAGCCTGGAATTACTGGAAAGCCGGGCAGGTAAATATCAAGTTTGCCCTGATCCTGGCGGCAGCTTTCCTGATAGGTTCTTACTTCGGATCTAAATTTGCGTTGAATATCCCGCAAAACGTCCTGAAAAAACTTTTTGGAGTACTTCTGTTGCTTGTTGCCTTAAAAATGTTCTTTTCTAAATAAAAAGAGGGAATCTTAAAAGTTATTTTTAAGACACCCTTCGCCTACGATCAGGTTATATTATCAGAACATTAAGCCGAGGCTCAAAAGGATAGCATTTGGCCTGTCGTCCAGGTTAACAGATGTGCCGGCAGCATTTTCGATCTGGGTTTGATATTTTTTCAGGCTACCTTCATACCTGAGATCTACAGTCAGTTTATTTAATATATCAATACCCACACCTGCCTGATAGCCGAATGACATTTTACCGTATATAGCTTCAAGATCAGGATCATCTACTAATTCTTCTGGTGTGTTAATCATGAATGAACCTACCGGACCTGCGTTGATACGGGCTGGACCAAGCTTAACTCCAACTAGTACAGGAATATCAATTTTACTGAATTTTTGTTTTACCTCATCCACATCGGAAGTCAACACATCAGTAACCTTATATTCATTTGTTCTTGTTGAGAAAAGAAGTTCAGGCTGAACAAAGAGTTTTAAGACCTTAAGTCGCAGAAATAATCCGCCATGGAAACCATAATTCATTCCTTCTAATTTTTCAACTGTATACTGCTGAGTCCCTGAGGAAATAGTCTTTATATCATCCATAGTGATGGAAGTACTGCTCACCCCTGCTTTCAATCCAAAATCAATCTGAGCCATAGTCGGTAAAGCAATAAGGATTGTAAATGTAAACACCAGTAGTTTTTTCATAATTCAAATTTTAAGTTTCAATAATTCAATTAAATGTAAATTCATGCTATTATTTTATGCATATATAACGGCGTAAATAGAAAAAAAGTTGCAATCCTGACTAATTTATTCTTTACCTTAGGATGATCAAAAATTGAATTTAAAAGTTTGTAGAAATGAAAAATTACATACTCTTGTTACTGTTGCTTACTGTAATGGTTTTTCAGCCCTGCTCAGGACAGAATGATTATATTGAAAAAGGACTGAAAGCTATTTCGCAGGATGTGCTAAAGGCCCAATTGGGTTTCCTCGCCTCTGACTGGACCGAAGGAAGGGAAACCGGAGAAAAAGGTGAATATATTGCCGGCGACTATATTGCCAGCATGTTACAGCTTTATGGTGTTAAACCCGGAGGTGACAATGTAAATACATGGGGCTATAATATGAGGAGTGAAAAAACATATTTCCAGAAGTTTAC
>CAZOZU010000266.1:0-3770 GCA_964584355.1 uncultured Rikenellaceae bacterium | reverse complement strand
ATTGTACCGCGACACTGCTCTAGTGCTCCTAACAAAAATCCTGCATGGTGACAGTCTACCGGTTTCGATCAAACTTGTACCGCGACACGCGTAATGCTCATTATAATTTGTACCATGACTTGCAAAAAGTGCGCCCCCGTCTTCGCTCCGCTTCGTCGGGGCACGGCATACCCTCCTTGCACCCCCGCTGCTCACTATGCTCGCGCGGGGCGCGGCGTGACAGATTTCTGGCCTCGCTGGCGCGGGGTACCTGGATCGTGCCCGGATGCTGCGTCGGGTAACACAACCTCCCCATATTGCCGGGCCGTTAGGTTTAAGGCAAGTGCGACTATACCATGACTCCCAGCGCGCAAGCAAAAGTTTGGCAGTCCATCCCTGCAACCATCCCTTCTCTGCTAAACACATGCTTTAGCCGACCCACAGTCCTAAGAAATGCAATGAATAATAGAACAGTCCATTTTGATTAGCAATTATATGAATATAAAGTTCTTTCATAAAATCATATTCTCTAATATAACTATCTGATTATAACTTACTTTTAAATATTTGTTTAAAATCCTCGTGCTATGAAAAAAAGGTATCAAAAAGTATCAAGTATCATTAAAATAAAGACCGATAAAGGATTGAAAATAATTTCAACAAGAAGGATTGTAGTTATAAGAGCAAATAAAAAAAAATCAGTCCTCCAAATAGAGAGGTCTGATTCAATAATCTCTCTTGACTCCTTAAAATGGTTTTCTAACAAATTGTCAACTCCGGATTTTTTTCGGTGCCATAATTCGTATTTGATCAATTGTCGATCAGTAGATTTTTTTTCGACAAAAGGTATAACTCTTAAAGGGAATATAATTGTACCTCTTTCAAGGTCTAAACTACCTGAACTAGAACAAATCCTCACTGAGTTGCAAAAAGAAACATAACATTTTCATCGATTTTATAATTATATAATTATACAAAAGTGTGAATAATCCACTAATTTCCTCCCTCAACAATTCCATTTTTCTGAGAACCATTCTTATTAAGTTAAAAATATTCCATTTTTTAGTCATCAGTTCTACTTAACTTGACTCGTCGTCATTCAAGCTGTAATTTTGATTTCGACCAATAAATCACAGAAATGAAAAAGATCAGAATCATTGGATTTCTTTTCGGACTTATAATAATTATAGGTCTGACAGTATCTACCACAATTGACTCGGTGAAGTCATGGGATGAATTTAGATCCGCAATTTCAGTAAATAATGTTAAGGCTGATATGGATCCTATAAAAGATGCGGAAGATGCATGGTGTATTACTCCACCTGAGACGGTGGGCTGTCTACGATGGACTAAACATACTTGCCAGACGGGAATATTGTGTGGTGAATAATCATTATTAATCTCAAAAATTCATAATCATGAAAACATCAATTGTAAAAGGGCTAATCTACGGAGTTGTTGTAATCATTGCATTCTTAACACTTTCCCTAACAATCGAAACCAATAAATCTATAACCAGATTTAATGCTCTGATGTCAGTTGACGTAGTAAAAGCAGACATGGACCCGATCAGAGATGCAGAGGATCAGTATTGTATTGACCCTCCAGAACAAATTGGTTGTAGTTACTGGAGAAAGCATGTTTGTTCGACTGGTGTAATGTGCATTAATCCTGAATAATAATTGCAGATTAAGTTTGTGATGTCTTAAACTCAGTAGTAACTAGATAAACCAGTTGTTAGAACTGAGTGTAAGACATCACTGTTTGGTCATGAAGAGTTTTACAATATTCTGCTTCCTAACAATTAATGCAATAAATGTGTTAATTGCTCAAAATCAATCGTTAAAACCTATAAGAATATCCATTTATCCTGATTATGATACGCTCAAGTATTCCAAGTTTTTTTCAGGATATACAATCCATCAGTTAAAATCGGATCCGACTTATTTAATCTCAACAATCAGCAGAGTTTATTTTACCGAAAACAGGATTATT
Source organism: uncultured Rikenellaceae bacterium (assembly GCA_964584355.1). Lineage (GTDB taxonomy): Bacteria > Bacteroidota > Bacteroidia > Bacteroidales > VadinHA17 > LD21. The sequence continues at coordinate 1,796 of CAZOZU010000266.1, read as the reverse complement.
GCATTTGGAAAATCTGATAATGCCAGGATACACTTATTCGACAAGTTTGGCAATTATATCTCTAGTATAGGTTTTTCTGGAAGAGGACCTGAGGAGTATTCAAGTATCAGATCAGCCAAAATTAATGAAATTAACGATTTACTTGAGGTGTTAGATTACGATAAAAATGACATCCTTAAATTTTCATTGAAAAACGGGAAATTTGTTACCAAAACAGATATACCTAACTACATTACTCCTGACGATTTTGAAAAAATTGATAATTCTAGATATGTTTTTTTTGAGAAGTATCCAATGCAAGAAAAGAACAGTAAAAGAATCAAATTTTATAATTTGCAGACTGGAAAAACAACAAATGAATATTTTTCATATAATCCTATTTTAGAAGGTTATCTGTATTTTGGAGAGTTAACTAACTTATACAGGTATAATGATACAATATGTTTTTTCACTTCATTCACAGACACAATTTATACCATACACAATGATAGAATGTACCCAAGATACATTTTTGAACCAGGGAGATATTCAATTAGTCGAAAAGTACTCTACAATAGGTACAATAATGTTATGGAATTCGGAAAAAAATGTATTGAATCTTCATGTATCTGGGATATAAACACAATTCTTGAGACTGATGATTACCTTTTCTTCAGATTCAGATTTAGGGAAGAAATTTTTTATTCGTTTTTCGACAAACATGCCCATTCATTTTCATGTAGCAATTATTTCTTCGATGATTTGTGTTTGGGAATTACTGGAAAGTCAACTGAATTAATTACACCAATTGGTTCAACTAATACCAGCTTGCTTTTCAGGATTGAGCCATATTATTTTAAGAAATATATTGATGCTAAGAAAAAAAACCTTTCATCTTCCGAGTGGTTAAAGTATGTAAATTCTCATAAGAAAGTGATAGAATTATTCAATTCGCTTGACATTAATGACAATAGTCTCATTATTGAATTCTTTTTAAAATAGACAATGAACAAGTTTCTTTCAATTGTATGCATAATTATAACTCTTGGTTTTTTGGTTCTTTATTTTCAATTGTCTAAAATTAAGAATGTCGTAATTATGCAGACTGAAAATTACAATAACTTAAGTATCAGATATAATTTGCTTTCTGAAAATTGGAACAAGTTAATTGCATATTCAGAAATTAAGGCAGAATTTAATTCAAAGCTGGAAGATTCTTCCGGTGAATACTTATTCAAGGAAATTTTATCTGATACATATCATATCCTGTTAATCTTGCCTCCACACATTTGTCATCCATGCTTCGAGGAGATATATTTAAGTCTCGGCGAGAATCTGAAAATAATTAAAGAAGATCATATCATTGTTCTTAGCCATATAGATGTTTATCGGGACTTTTTAGTTTATAAAAACCAATTCAATATACCTGCAGGCAAAATCTTGATTTTTGAAACTAGAAACCTTATAGATTCCCTTGATCAAGTTGACTATCCAATAATATTATATGCGGATGAAAATGGTATTTTAAAGAATTATTTTCCAGCCTCAAAGGATAATCTGATATTTATTAAGGATTATTTCTCAAATACTGCTGAACTGATAAAGCAGAATCACAACAATTTAAAATCTAGTTTATAATTTTTGCTTTGAAGCTAAAGATTATTTTAATTATAATTCTTATTGTCATTTATACTTCGTTTTCTTGTTTAAAATTTTATAAGGTAGAGCTAGACTCTATGGAGGATAGCTTATTTTCAGGAGATTTAATACTAATAAGGAAAAATCATAACAAACATAGAAAAATACTTGAGTCAGTT
>CAZOZU010000265.1:0-3773 GCA_964584355.1 uncultured Rikenellaceae bacterium | reverse complement strand
GCTGGAGGCAAATTTCAATATCCTCGATCCGCTTTTCAAATCGAACAGATTCGTCCTGGCTGCTGATTTCCTGCAGACCAGATGGGGAGATAGAATATCTGTTACACCGACTATTAATTTCATAAAGGTGGATGGTGAGACAGGAGTTCTGCAAACCGGAACAAGCTCAGGTTTGGGATATAACGGTGTAGGCGGAGTGACTGCTGAAGGGACAATAATAGAGATGCATATAAACAAAAATTTCAAAAAACTCAGCTATACTCTCAGGTTCAGTCTTGCAACCCAGATCGGACACTATGATGTAATAATGTCTGTCTCGGCAGGTAACTATGCTACGGCAACAATATCCGGAACGACATCCGATAAACTAACATGGATAGGACATATTGAAGATCTTGGTTTTTCTAGGGTCTATAAAGGCAGGAATAGTATCTGATTAATAGTAGAGGGTGTTGAAAAAGAAAAAAAATAAACCGCAGACCTGCCTGCCTGCGGTAGTCAGGCAGGGATCGCAAAGTCAATTACGCCAAGTTCGCAATGAGTTAATATACAGAACTATAACTTTGCGTACTTTGCTATATCTTTCCGTTCTTTGCGGTTAAAATTGACTTTTTCAACACCCCCTACATATTTTATCCGGATAATTATAATGGTTTAAATTCTCTTTACTAATTTTATGCTAGCACAAAAGAGAATAAACCATGAAAAAATTGAACCTTTTATCATTAGTTATTTTATTTGCCATCCTGGCTGTTTTTATTATCCCACAGAAAATATCTGCACAATCTGAAATTCCAAACCCAGAAGAACATTTCGGGTTTGTCCCGGGCTCCGACTATATGCTTTTCAACTACGAACAGCTGATTGATTACCTCGTAAAGCTCGATAAAGCCTCTCCCATGCTTAAGCTCGTTGAAAACGGCCAGAGTCCCATGGGCAGGAAGATGTATATTGCCTTTATATCATCTGAAGCGAATATTAATAATCTTGACAGGCTTCGCGAGATAAACAAGGAACTGGCACTGAATCCTGATCTGTCAGAATCACAACAAGCAGAATATATTAATGAGGGCAGAGTATTTTTCCTTGCTACTCTTTCCATGCATTCAACTGAAGTGACACCGTCCCAGGCATTACCGTTGATTGCATATCAGCTTATAACCTCTGATGACCCATTAATAAAACAATACCTTGATGATGTGGTCTATATGGCTGTGCCCAACCATAATCCTGACGGGATGGATTTTGTTGTCGAAAACTATAATAAATACAAGGGTACGCAATATGAAGGGGCCTCACTTCCGCGTGTTTACCACAAATATGTAGGTCATGATAATAACCGCGATTTTGTCACTCTCACCCAGGAAGATACAAAAGCAATCGCACGTATTTATAATCTCGATTGGTTCCCTCCGGTGATGATCGAGAAACACCAGATGGGATCAACCAATATCAGGTATTTTGTTCCTCCCTCAACCGATCCCATAGCCGAAAATGTGGATGCTGAATTATGGACATGGACAGGCATATTCGGCACCAACATGCTTCGTGATCTTACTGATGCCGGGATTTCAGGCGTGGGACAAAAAACAATATTTGATGATTACTGGCCGGGATCTACTGGTACCTGCATGTGGAAGAACGTGATCGGAATGCTTACAGAAGCAGCCAGTGTGAAAGATGCATCACCGGTATATATTGAGCCAAATGAACTGTCGGTTGGAAAAGGACTTGGCGAATATGAAAAAAGTATCAATTTCCCTATGCCATGGCCGGGCGGCTGGTGGCGCATGGGCGATATCGTTAAGCTTGAAATAGAATCTACCCTTTCGACTATTAAAACTTCTTCACTCCGTAAAGACGATATCCTCAGATACAGGAATAACGTCTGTAAAAGAGAGGTGGAAAAAGGCAAGACAGAACCCCCATATTACTATGTTGTACCGCAGAAGCAGGCTGATCAGAGCGAACTTATAAGCCTTGTTGAACTGATGAAAGAGCATGGAATCAATACTTGCCAGCTTACTGAAGACTATACCTTAGGTGAAACAAACCTGAAAGCGGGTGATATAGTATATCCTATGGCACAGTCATTCCGGCCTTTTATAAAAGAGGTGATGGAGAAACAGGAATTCCCGTTAAGACATTTCACCCCGGGAGGGGAAATTATGCGTCCCTATGATGTTACAAGCTGGTCATTGCCTCTCCACAGGGGACTTGTATCACATGAGATCAAAACACGTGATGCTAGTTTCGAAGCTAAACTGAAACCGCTCACAGGTGTATATGACCCCCTGAAGGAAGAATATAAATTGCCTGCCATCTTCCCTGTTACCAGCAACGGAAGTTTTAAGGCGGCATTTATTGCCCTTCAGAACGGCTTGAAGGTCAGTCGCCTCAACCTGGAAATAAAAATTGATGGAAAGACCTACGGTAAAGGAAGCTTCGTCATCCATGGTGATAATACGGAGCTCCTTAACAGCATTGTCAAAGAATCCCGCACTGAGCCAGGATTTATCGAAGAGCCTGGAAAACTTGAATTATCTACAGTCACAATGCCACGTATTGCTCTTGTTGAGACTTACTTCCACGATATGGATGCCGGATGGACACGCTACCTTTTTGACACATATAAACTGCCATTTACGGTACTTCACCCTGATGAGTTTGAGAAGACAGACTTTGAGAAAAATTATGACATTGTAATCTTCCCCGGCACAGGTAAGAACTACCTTCTGAATGGTAAACCGGGATCTGAAGATAATCCTTCAATGAGCAATTATCATCCCGACTATCAGAAAGGGATGGATAAAAAAGGACGTGATAAACTGATGTTGTATGTAAATGGCGGCGGCAAGGTCATCTCCTGGGGACAATCTACAGATCTTTTCACAGGTATGCTGGAAATAACCCTTGATAAAGATAAGAAAGAAGAATTCATGCTCCCTTTTTCAAATGTAGCAGATCAGGCCAGAAAAAACGGGCTGCTTGTCCCGGGATCACTGGTACGCATGAAATTAAAACAGGATCATCCCTTAACACTGGGCATGCCCGAAGAGGTAGGTGTTTTCTATCGTGGAAATCCACTTTTCAACACCAGGGTCCCGTTGTTTGATATGGACCGCAGGGTGATCGGTACATTCGCTAAAAAGGAGATACTGATGAGCGGCTACTGTGAGAAAGAAGAATTACTATCAGAAAAACCGGCCATGATATGGCTTAAAAAAGGAAAGGGAGAGCTTGTTCTCTATTCTTTCAATCCCCAATTCAGGGCATCAACACCGGCAACCTATAAATTATTGTTTAATGCGCTGTTTCCTACAGCAGAAAAATAAAAGAAAGGGTGAAGGGGGGAAGAGGTGAAGGGGAGAAAGGGGAAAAGGGAGAAGAGGAGAAACAGAGAGTCAATTTTGTTGACTCCATTTTTCGGGATACCTCATCATTACTACTAGTTTGCCAATTATTTTATCATACTCTTTAAAAAGTCTTTCATAGATATCTTTGGGCAGGTAGCCGCATTCTAATGAATAGTCAAGCCATACCTGTGTTTCGGCTGCTTCTTCTTCACAGTCTGATAATTTTGAAACAAAAGACTTTTCATACCTCCGCTTTCTGAAAGCTTCAGCCAGATTTGCAGACACTGAACGAGAGCTTCTGCGTATCTGTGAAATCAGCGAATAAACCTCCTCCTTAGGGAATGGTTGAATATTTCCATTGAAGATTTAAAAGCCATCTGATAGACGACAAGCTCCTTGTGAGATCTAATAATTTCC
>CAZOZU010000264.1:0-3781 GCA_964584355.1 uncultured Rikenellaceae bacterium | reverse complement strand
GTTGTATTTGCTGATTTTACACATTTAATACCAGCAAAATATATTAATATACTTCTTTCCCTGCAGTTTATTCCATCAGCCCTGAAATTTTATGATTTAAGGACACTTATCTCAGCAGGTTTTGCTGCTGTTCTTATTCTTACTCTTCTTACGGGGAGGACGTATTGCTCTTTTCTGTGTCCTCTTGGTATAGGGCAGGATATCTTTAGCAGGATTGGCGGACGTATTAAGAAAAAGTTCCGGAGATTCGGATATAAAAAACCCTTTACTATAATAAGATATTCACTCCTGGCTATCACTTTAACAGTAACAATAGTATGGGGTATTTACCTGCTCACACTACTGGATCCGTATAGTATCTTCGGCAGATTCATGACATACTTTGCCAAACCAGTGGCTATTCTTCTTAACAATTTTGTTGCAGGTATATTGGGAAAGTTTGACATTTATACATTACATCACATTGATATCAGGGGATTTCCATTAGTTGCCTACTCAATACCCGCAGGGTTTTTCGTACTAGTGGGTCTGCTTTCCCTTACCAGGGGGCGTCTGTACTGCAATATGATATGTCCTGTTGGTACTTTGCTGGGACTTCTGTCAAAAATATCGCTCTTCAGGATTAAAATTGATGAGAGCCAGTGTTCAAAGTGTGGTCTTTGTTCTGTGGGTTGTAAATCATCATGTATAGATTTTCTGAAAAGTCATGTTGATGTAAGTCGATGTGTCGCCTGTTTTAATTGTATAAAAATTTGTCCCGATAAAGCAATATCATATGGTTTTGTAAGCCTCAGAAGGAAGGCTCATAAAACTGATATAAAGAAGCGTAAATTCATTGCCGGATCCATAGCAATGCTTTTTGGACTACCCTTCACAGCACGAAGTCAGGATAAAAAAACTCCTGTCCCGACAAAAACTTCGACAGTTAAAGAGGAGAGGACCTGTCCTGTTTGTCCCCCCGGGGGAAACACCATTACAGACTTCAACACCTTGTGTACAGCCTGTTCACTTTGCATAAGTGCATGTCCCAACAATGTTCTGCAACCTGCAATTCTTCAATATGGTGTTAAAGGGATGATGCAACCTGTGATGGATTACCATAAAAGCTTTTGTACATTCAATTGTACAGTATGTACGGAAATATGTCCTGCCAATGCGCTTAAGCCATTGGTGTTGGAAGCCAAAAAGCTTACACGTATCGGAAAAGCAATCTTCATAAAGGATAATTGTATCGTGAAAACTGAAAAGACTGCTTGTGGTGCATGCTCTGAAGCATGTCCTACCAAAGCGGTTTATATGGTTCCTTATGAAGGCAACCTGGTTATCCCGGAGACAAATAATGATATTTGTATCGGATGCGGCCATTGTGAATATGCCTGTCCTACAACTCCTTATAAAGCTATTTTCGTAGATGGAATTCCGGTACATGAAGTTGCTCAAAAACCTGAAACTGAAGAGCCGGACATAGAGACTCCGGTCGACTTTCCCTTTTAAAATTATTTAGAACTATGGAACCTTCACATATTGAGCATATCGGTATTGCAGTATGCAGCCTTGAGTCTTCAATTGAAATTTATGAAAATATCTTCGGTTTAAAATGCTATAAGATTGAGGAGGTCCCTGAACAAAAAGTGCGTACAGCATTTTTCAGGGTAGGACAAACTAAAATAGAACTTCTGGAGTCAACAGCCCGGGACGCACCAGTTGGCAGATTTATTGAAAAAAGAGGCGAAGGAATTCATCATATTGCATTTGCCGTGAAAGATATTGAAAAACAATTACAGCATGCAGAGGAAAATGGTGGTGTTCTTATTGACAGATCTCCGAGAAAAGGTGCCGAAAATCTAGATATAGCTTTTATTCACCCTAAATCGACTTCAGGGGTATTGATAGAGATATGTGAGGATAAAACAACTAATTGAAACCAGTCATGAACACGATGATTGCTACTGCAGGTAATGCGGGTCCCAGGATTAGATCAGATTGTGAAATTACTCTGGAACTTAAATCGGGAACCGGAATTGATATTGATCTGGTGTCTAAAGTCAAAACACTTTATGGTAAATCAATAATAAATCTTACAAAAGAGATCCTGGATTATTTTAAGATTAAAGGTGCAAAAGTGAGAATAAATGACTCCGGAGCACTCCCTTTTGTTATTGCTGCAAGACTGGAAGCCACCATAAACTTACTGGTTGATACAGATCTTGAGTATCTGCCTGAACTCATCGCGGAGAACAGATATCCGACTTCATCTGACAGATTCAGGTTCTCACGTCTCTATCTTCCCGGGAACACCCCCAGCATGATGCTGAATGCAGGGCTTCATTCTGCCTATGGAATTATTCTTGACCTGGAAGACTCGGTTGCACCCGAACGAAAAGATGAAGCCAGAATACTGGTTAGAAACGCACTCCGGCAGGTTAATCTAATGGGTGCTGAAAGAATGGTAAGAATCAATCAGGGTGATGCGGGATTAAAGGATCTGCAATCCGTAATACCACATAATGTTAATCTTATCCTGATCCCCAAATGTGAGTCTCAGGATGAGGTAATAAATGTTGAAAGAGAAATATCCTCTAATTTGAAAAGATCGGAGACTAAGAATCCGGTTTTCCTGATGCCTATCATCGAAAGTGCTCTTGGCCTTGAAAACTCGTTCAGCATAGCAAAAGCTTCAGAAAATGTCATTGCTGTGGCAATAGGCCTCGAAGATTTTACAGCTGATCTGGGAGTATCAAGAACTAAGGAAGGAAATGAGTCACTGTATGCCAGGAGCAGACTTATAATAGCTGCAAAAGCAGCGGGAGTACAACCGATAGATTCGGTATTTTCTGATGTGGGTGATATGGAAGGGCTTCATCATAATGTGCTCAATTCCAAAGCGATGGGATTCGAAGGGATGGGATGCATTCATCCCCGGCAGGTAGCTGTTATAAATAAGGGTTTTGCACCTGATGAAGCAGAAATTGAAAAGTCAAAGAAAATTGTAACAGCATTTGAGGAAGCCAGGAAAAAAGGACTTGGAGTTGTTGCTCTTGGTTCGAAGATGATCGATCCGCCGGTTGTTGCGAGGGCTCAAAAAACTATTGATCTGGCAATAAGACTTGGTAAATTATCGAAGAGCTGGATTAAGGAAGCATCCTCACAGGAGGACTAATAAATTATTGCTCAATAAGATGAAGGTTAAGACAGTAACAAATGCAGCAGGAAGGTCTGTTCCCATTGAAATAAACGGTCAGCCTGTTATACCTTTCAAAGGTGTCGGGAAGCACCGACCGGAGGGAGTGAAATATTCGCCGCCAATACCTACCTGTGCTGATTATCCGGATGACGGCAATAAAGTCACAGGATCTCTTAAAGAAGCATTACAGAAATGCGGCCTTCGCAGCGGTATGACGATATCAACACATCATCATCTCAGGGATGGTGACCTTATCAGTAACAAAATATTTGAAATTGCCTCAGAGATGGGAGTGAGAGACCTTGTTTGGTTTCCCTCAGCTTCGTTCCCATGTAACGACCCGGTGATCAAATACCTCGATGATGGCACTGTGAACAGAATTGAAGGAAGCATGAATGGTCCACTGGGCATGTATGTGTCAGAAGGAAGAATGAAAGGGACTGCAGTGCTAAGATCCCATGGAGGACGTGTCCAGGCTATACAGGATGGGGAAGTGAAGATCGATATTGCAGTTCTCACAGCACCCTCGGCTGATTCATTCGGCAATGCAAAAGGTACAGGCGGAGATTCAGCATGCGGAGTACTAGGTTATGCAAA
>CAZOZU010000263.1:0-3784 GCA_964584355.1 uncultured Rikenellaceae bacterium | reverse complement strand
CCCCCCCCCCCCCCCCCCCCCCCCCCCCCCCCCCCCCCCCCCCCCCCCCGGGGGGTCAGTTACATAAAAGAACGAAAAACAATTATCTTTGATTCTCAAACAATATCTAAATGAAGAACCCCTGCCTTAATAAGCAGCTTATTAAATTTATTCTGTTATTAACATGCATAAATGTATTTCCCCAGGATATCCCCCATCCTGTTAAAAATATTGATATTTACGAATTCCTCGACGAAATGGCAAACAATCAGATAATTACAATCAATTCTGTAGTTAAACCATATTCAAGAGCATTTATTGCAGATTGTCTGGAAGAAGCAGATAGGAAGAGGGAGCAGCTGTCAGGAAGGCAGGAGAGAGAATTGGATTTTTATATGTTGGATTTCGGGTATACCCCCGGTCCCGAGTACTCGGGACCACCCCCTAAAGGGGGTCTTAAGGTGCAACAGGATAAAGGGGCGGAGACGCAGTGGCTTTGGTTTAATAGAGGGAAAGATAATACAAAAAGGATAGATTTGTTTTATTATCAGGATTCGTTGTTTTCTTTGACGGTTAATCCGATACTGGGAGGTGAGGTGTTTACCAATTCATCGGGCGAGGCTACATACTGGAGGAATGGTGCGGAGGCCAGGGCTTATGCCGGGAAATGGGGTTTTTATGCATCGCTGAGGGATAATCATGAGAAACCGTTCCTGGGATTGCCGGAATACCTTACTAAAAGGGAAGGTGGACATATAAAGGGTTCCACCGACTGGAGTGAGATGCAGGGTGGTGTAACATGGTCATGGAAGTGGGGTAATGCAGGACTGGTAAAAGATAACTTCGAATGGGGCAATAACTATAACGGGGCAAATATCTTTGGTGGGCATAATCCGTCGTTTGTACATCTAAGGGTAGAGCTTTATCCTGTTAAGTGGTTCCGATTTAACTATATCCACGGCTGGCTCAATTCGATGGTGGTCGACAGTACACGTTCATTCTGGACAACAAATAGTTACGGTACTGAATACCGTGAAGTGTATCACAGGAAGTTCATCGCTGCCAATCTTTTTACCTTCACTCCGTTTAAATATCTTAATATCTCTGCCGGTAATAGTATCATTTATGATAATGCAACCATCAATCCTGCATTTCTGATTCCTGTAATGTTTTATAAGTCTGTTGACCATTCCGTTTCATCCGGGATCAATAACATGAACTCACAGATGTTCTTCGATATAAGCTCAAGACAAATAAAGCACTTGCATCTTTATGCAACATTGTTTGTTGATGAGCTATCAGTAAAAAGAATCTTCAAAGATGATGAGTGGAATTTCTTCAGCTGGAAAACAGGATTCAGATTAAGTAATTTTCCGGTTCAAAACCTGTCACTTACAACTGAATTCACATATACATATCCTTTGGTCTATCAACATAATGTCCCCACAATAACTTTTGAATCAAATAATTATAATCTCGGTCATTATCTTAAGGACAATTCCAGAGAGTGGTATATTGCCTTTGACTACCGGCCAATAAGGACTATGGATATAAGGCTATATTTTATTGATGCAATCCGCGGATGTGATTATACAGAACTTGGGGGATCGCGTCTTGGTAATCCGCCGCTGGATACGGTCGAATGGCAGAATACATCTGCAGGATTAAGAGTATCATACCAGGTTATCAATGATTTATATGTTTGGGGATCATTTGTTTATAGCGACATTACCGGTGATAACAGGTGGGTTCCGGAGTATTTTTATGATAAGAAATCTACATTTAATTGTGGGGTGACCTTCGGATTTTGACCTTCTCTGCCCTCCATAGGTTGTAAATCCTGATATTGACACCCCCCAAGCCCCCCTGAAGTTGCGTATCCTGAAATTAATACCCCCCAAGCCCCCCTAAAGGGGGGTTGAGACCCATTGTTTTTTATATGAGTTACTAATATTTTTTAGAAGATTTTAGGTCAGTTATTGTATCTAATATTTTCTTTATGACCTTTGACCGATGATAATATACCTGCTCATTTGTAAAACGGAGAATCTTAATTCCAAGTTTCTCGATATCATGTGTTCGTCCATCATCATATTCGCTTAATTCATTTTGTAAATGTATTTCGCCATCTATCTCAATTGCCAGTTTTATCTCATGACAATAGAAATCCACAATAAAAAGATCAATCGGATGTTGTCGCCGGAACCTTACTTTAAACAATCTTCTGTTTTTTAACTCATCCCACATAATTTTTTCAGGCAGAGTCATATTATTTCTTAATATCCGGGCTTTATCAAATATATTACGATTAGCTCCATAGAACATATTCCTCTCAATAATTCTTGATCTCATTATTAATATAAATGCAGCGTACTTATCAAAAGTACTGAATTTCTTTAACTTAACAAGTATTTATTATCGACATTTTTCTTATTCATATTACATCTACAATGGGTTTATAGCCCCCCTTTAGGGGGGTTGGGGGGTCAATGAGATGCAGGGATTTGGGGGGTCAACAAGACGCAGCCGGTCGGGGGGGGTGGGGGGTAAAAGAAATACTGATCGAAGTATTTGGGGATGAGCAAATTGAAATAAATGGCATGATTACAGTCCCACGCCAGCGGAACGTCATAACTATTATTTCATAGCTTAAATATCCTCTCAACCGGTAACCATTTCTCCGGAGTATCTGCCTTATCACCGGCCTGTTGGAACTGAGAGACATATTCCTCCCATTCTTTTTGTCTCGGGAGTGATGCAAGCTTTTTCATAGCTTTATCATGATCAAACCCGGGAACAGTATCCATGATCATGAAAGCAATGTTTCCATAAAGATATATTTCCATTTCAATGATACCGACTTCCCGGATACCATTTGGGATATCAGCCCAGATGTGTTCAGGTTTATGGATATTGATGTATTTATTAATCAGTTCCTTATCATTCTGAAGTTTTAGCACCTTACAATAGCGTTTGAATGTTAAATGAGATGTAACTTTTGAATATTCTTTCATAAATATGTTTTTAATGATTGAAACCAAAGTTATTAGAAAAATAATACTTACACAGAGAAAGTTATGCAATCAGCTAGGAATATCCCTCTGCTAACTGAGTTTCCTTCTTAGATTAAGTTTAGTAAATTTGTTTTCCACAATTCACAATAATATCATAATGCAAAGCATGAAAAAGAAAAAAGTCTTAGTCTCCGGTTGTTTTGATATGCTTCATTCCGGACATGTTGCCTTTTTGCAGGAAGCAGAACAATATGGTAATGTATACGTTGGACTGGGTTCTGATAAAACAATCAGAGAGCTAAAAGGAAGGGATACCATTAATTCGGAAGATGAACGTCAATATATGCTAAATGCATTAGCCTGTGTACATAAAGTAATAATTAATAAAGGTTCGGGATTATTGGATTTTACAGATACGATGAAGGCTGTTAATCCCGATATTTTTATTGTTAATGAGGATGGTCATTCTCCTGAAAAAGAAGATCTCTGTAAACAACTGGGTATAGAATATATAGTGCTTAAAAGAATTCCTCATGCTAATCTACCTGTACGCTCTACCACTGCCCTGAAAAGTGAAAGACCGATACCATACAGGATCGATCTGGCAGGTACATGGATTGATCAACCTTACGTTTCAAAATATTGCCCCGGAGCTGCTATTACAGCATCAATTGAGCCTACAATCGAATTCAATGAGCGTTCAGGAATGGCGACTTCCACAAGAAGGAAAGCCATCGAACTCTGGAACAATAGTCTTCCTATGGATAAACCGGAAAAGCTTTCAAAAATCC
>CAZOZU010000262.1:0-3803 GCA_964584355.1 uncultured Rikenellaceae bacterium | reverse complement strand
ATTTGTCATCTCAACTCAGGGGTGCATTCGGACACTTGATTTATAATTATACAGCTGTGTCCCTGAATAACCTCAATCAATTCCCTTCTTATAATGTGTTAGAAACCGCTCCGGATTTGGGAATTTACCAGGTTATTCACACCTCATACTGGCTGGAAAAAGGCGACTATACAAATGTTGAATACATTACTCTGGGATACAACATTCCAACCAGTAACCTGAAGGTTGTTTCAAATGCGCGTGTCGCTCTCTCGTGCAATAATGTGGGAACAATTACGGGATATAGCGGCCTGACTCCATTGATGAACACTGATCCCCTTTCAGGTGGGGTAGATGCTCGTAATATCTATCCACTTTTAAGGACTTATACTCTTCAGTTGTCATTTAATTTCTAGTATTTGTCTTATTTATTTACTTATAAAAATAATCAGATATGAAAAAGATATTAACTACTTTAATTATAATTGCCACATTAGCGATCTTTGGCTGTTCCGATTTTCTTGAAGAGACTCCTTATAGCCAGATCAGTGAGCTGGAAGCATACAGTACTCCGACGCTCGTATATATAAATACAGTGGCATCTCTTTACCTGGAAACGGGAAATATTGGCTTTTTTGGAGATGACCAAGGTTTTGCTTATGGTTATTATTTCCGGAATCAGGAATTTAGTGCAGATCTTGGTATGATTCCCGGCCGGCAGGGAGACTGGGTAGATGGTGGAATCCATCAAAACAATTTTTTTCACGGCTGGAATGCTTCATTCAGTGATTTTCTGGTGATGTGGAATGATATTTACAAAATGGTTGGTTTATGTAACAGAGCAATGGAAAGGCTTCAGAACTTAGTTGATGAAGGAGGTGGTGATTACCTGATTGATTATATCACTGAAATCAGAGCTTTACGGGCATATTATTATATACTTGCCCTGAATAACTTTGCAAGAGTTCCTATTGTAACATCCACTTCTACTGCCATGTCAAGCGTTGTTCAGTCATCCAGAAGCCAGGTATATGAATTCGTTCGTGATGAACTCATTGCGGTCATTCCTGATCTTCCGGTAGCTATGTCTCCTAATCCATCTACCGAATATTATGGCAGAATAACGCAGGACGTTGCTTATATGATGATGGCAAAGCTGGCTATCAATTCACCTGTATGGTCCTCAGATACATGGGACGATGGAAGATTCACCGGTGGTATAAGTGCAGTTGAATCATATGTTACTGATGCCGGAAAAGCAATTCAGATTACTCTTGACGGTACTACTCGCAATGCCTGGGAGACAGTTATATATTGTCAGGGAAAAATTGCTTCGTCAGGGTATACGTTATCAGCCGATTTTACCGAACTATTTTTACCCGGAAATGATGGTAATCAGGAACTTATCTGGGTTCGTCCCAATGACAGAACTAATATACAACATTGGCAATCCATACCTCTGATGACTACGAATTACGCTCATGCTTCTGCTATAGGAGGTTTCGGCGCCAATGGGCCATGTGCGACTTTAGAGTGTGCGTATCTGTTCGGTGGTACCTATAATGAAGAAACTGAAGAATATGATTTTTCGAATGCAGATCCCCGTTGGGATATGTCTTTCTGGTGGGGTCCTGTTTATGGCAGTAATGGCCAACCTGTTCCCTCCGCTATTTCAGAAGAATACAATCCTTTTGGGGAATATTTACCTTTCGCTGCCCTTCCTGATTATAGCGTTGAAGATTTTAGTGATCTAAAAGGGAAATATTTCGTGAAATGGGGTGGTGCACGTTTAAAGAAAGTCCAATTCGATCCCGGTTCTATCAGTAGATTTAAGACTGATACTGACGCCGATTATGTTGTGTACCGGTATGCCGATGCGCTTTTACTTGCAGCCGAAGCCAAATATCGTTTGGGAGAAATTACTGATGCCCTCGATCTTATTAATACAGTCCGTGCCCGTGTCAATGCAACACCGCGAACTACGGTGGATGCTCAGGCAATACTCGATGAGCGCGGGCTGGAACTTACCTGGGAATCATGGCGCCGTGAAGATCAGATACGTTTTGGTACATACACAGAAGCAACACGTGATAAATATGTCGGCTGTCCTCATGCTAATGTATCTGTTGCATGGTCGTATGATGCTAACGGGCATACAACTGTATTACCAATACCACAGGATGTTTTAAATCTAAACACAAATCTGACTCAGAATCCGGGGTATTAATACCTGAAGTGAATTATGATTCTTATCAAATAATGGATTGAGGAGAGGGTGTCTTGTAAAAAAAGCAAAGGAAGACACCCTCTTTTTTTAATAAATATTGTATATTGTTACATACTGTCATCTGTTATTAATCCGGATGAATTGAGTCTGGTACTGAAAGTTTGCAAATTGGCTGTAATAAGAATAAATATCACAGAATATTAATCTTTTAATTATTCAAAACATGAAGCACCTTAATTTATTTATAATAACGCTATTTTCTTGTGCTATTGGCTTTGCGCAATTTCCACGATCGTCACCGGAACAACAGGCAGCTTTTACGAAATTCCAAAACCTTTATGATTCCTTATCGTCCTGGCAGAAAACCATGTTTCTCACGGAGATAAAACATATAATGGATCCTGAGGTGACCATTGTACAACCAGGTAAAACTGATGATGACCCTCCGGCAGATGCCATTGTTTTATTTGATGGTACGGATATAAATAAAGAATGGGAAGAATCTGAATGGGGATTTGGCAGAGCCCCGGGTGTAAAACCTGCTGTCACATGGGTCATAAAGGATGGTGCCATGGAATCGGGACAGCGTTCCGGCTCAATAAAGACAAAGCGATCTTTTGAAGATTTCCAGCTACACATTGAATGGAAAACACCATCTGTAGTAACAGGTGAAGGACAGGACAGGGGCAATAGTGGCATAATAATACAAGGGATTTATGAAGTTCAGATACTGGATAGTTATAACAATCGCACATATAAAAATGGCCAGGCCGGTGCGGTTTATATGCAACATGCACCATTGGTAAATGTAAGCCGAAAACCGGGAGAATGGCAGGCTTTTGATATTATTTATACAGCACCCCGCTTTAAAGACAGTACTACTTATTTCACTCCGCCAAGGATAACAATCATTCATAACGGGGCATTGATTCAAAACAATGTCAGCATACAGGGACCAACCGTATCTCCAGGTATTCCGCAGTATATATTAAGACAACACGGACCTGGCCCGATTTCATTGCAACAACACGGTAATCCCATAGCTTTCAGAAATGTTTGGATAAGAGAATTATAGTTTTTTTACTTCAATAATAAAACCATAGCTGTTTTAATACGGTAATTAACATATTTATAAGGTCTATAAATTGAGTTACGTCATGGGAAATAAAAATACTCTTTCAAGAAGGAAATTTGTAGGTAGGCTGGGTACTGCAACTGCAGCATTCACTATCGTACCGCGAAATGTTATTTCCGGTTTGGGATATAAACAACCAAGCGATCTGCTTAATATTGCTGCAATAGGTATCGGGAACAGAGGATCTCAAAATCTCAGGGGGATAGCATTGCCTGATGTTCAGGATGTTCCGACTCCATCAAGAGGAGGCAGATTACCCTATCCATACACACATGAACAGTTAGATGACTATCTGGCCGGACGCCAGGTGCGGAATCCTGATGGTTCAATGCCTACATTCAGGGCTATGCCAAGAATGGATCCTGCCGCATTTCGTGCAATGGAAGCATCTTACGGGGTTTATACCGCAACAGGTAAATTAGTGAATATTTATGCATTATGTGATGTTGAAGCCGGCAGACT
>CAZOZU010000261.1:0-3808 GCA_964584355.1 uncultured Rikenellaceae bacterium | reverse complement strand
ACGAAATGCAGCATCAAACCCATATTCTGATTGCACTTCTGTTGAAGCCATGTTTAAATCAAGGGTTAATTTGTCATTTAATGCCTTTTGTGAGAGATTAAGCCTGCCATTCAGTTCCCTGCGTCCGGTAGTTATCATAATAGCATTGGCATCACGGAAATTGATTGAAGCCCTGTAACTTGTCTTGTCAGTTCCGCCAGAAAGGGCAAGATTATGAACCTGTGTCATCCCGGTCCGCTCAATTTCCTTAAACCAGTCGGTATCATATCCAAAGTCTGTACCTAAACCTGTTTCGGCTGACAATGCCCTCCATTCTGTAGCATTCATAACATTTGTATTCTTGGCAACCATCTCTGCAGTCACATAAACATTATACTCGATCTGGGATGTGCCTCTAACCCCCCTTTTGGTCTGCACAAGAATTACACCACTTGAACCTCTTGTTCCGTATATGGCTGCAGCAGAACCATCTTTTAACACATTTATCGATTCAATATCATTCGGATCCACGTTGTTAAGATCTCCTCCAATAATACCGTCGATGATCACAAGTGGCCCCAGGTTAGCTCCGATTGTACTCATCCCTCTCAATCGTATATCATATCCAGCATTAGGGTTTCCACCCGCCCTGCTGATAGATAATCCGGCGACTTTTCCCTGTATCAGCTGTTCGGGAGCCATCACATTCCCTCTGTTGAATTCCTCGGATTTGACACTTGTGATGGAACTTGTAACCTCTCTTTTCCTCTGAGTACCATAACCGATAACAACCACCTCTCCAAGCTCGCTTGTCGCTGAGACCATTACAACATCAATTGCAGACTGGTTCCCAACAGTTACACTTTGCTGTGTGTATCCAATAAAAGAGTATACAAGGACCGTTTCAGGTCCGGGAACTGAAATACTATAATTTCCTTCGGCATCCGTCATAACACCGGTAACGGTACCCTGGATTACAATATTAACTCCCGGAAGTGATCCTTCAGTTTCAGATGTTACTTTACCAGTAACGGTTCTTTGCTGAGCATTGGCTATGCCTGCTGCACAGCCAAAGATTAGCAGAGAAAACATCAATTTTCTAAATAGTAAATTCAGATTTTTCAAAGTACGCATTGAAAGTCAATTTAGGTTAGTTATGTATGATTATTCTTGAAAAAGAAAAATGCTGTTAATATTTTATGAACGTTCAGGTTATTTAAACAAATGGTCAAGTAGTTAGTGTTTCACTAACCAAATATATTAAAATATGTTAAAAAATAAAAAAAAAAGTTAAATAAAATTAAAATAAAATTAAAATAAAATTAAAATAAAATTAAAAACCCGCCTAATTATTTCATATTAAGCAGGTTAAAAGAGGCTAAAACTAAAATTTTAGCTGTCGTGCATTGCTCCGGAATATAGTTATACTTTCATTTCACCCCAGTTTTTCCGGTATTCTCTCTTTATAAATCTATTAGCCGGTTCAAAATTGGTAATCTTCATATTCTCCCCATCCCATTTAAAAGTTTTATATCTTCCGGGGAAGGTAAAGCCCTCCATTTCACCATATACGGGGTCATTTCTGATAATTTTATTTTGAATATTAAAGCTTCTCAGCAGAAGGTTTCCCATGAGTACTGTTTCTGTCAGAGGTCCGGCATATCCGGTAAAAGGAGAATCTACTTCAGCATTCCCGTATCCTGCAATACAGGCATCTATCCATTGCCACCAATGGCCATCCATATCTCCTTCAACACGCGGGTATTTTTTGGGGACATTTACCTCGTCATTTTTTGATAGTGGTAGCAATATCGGATTTCTTCCTCCCCAGCCGCATGCAGCCTTCCCCTTTGTACCAATAAATAATGTAGCCCCTTCAAAATCGTTCAATCCGGGCCAGTCGCCAAGAATATCATTCATATTTTTATCCGGATCCAGTTCCAGGGGACGTTCAGGTGTTATACCTCCATCCATCCAGTATAGGTTAAGGTCATCACCGTTCTTAAGTTTATACTTAAATCGTATAGAGCTTGATACTGGTCCGCTTTCAGGATATATTCCCTCTTCAAATATGCCTTTATAAACAGTACTGGCACTTCCAGACACTTCAGTGGGGTATCCCAGTTCCAGCAATTTGAATGGAGGCCCCATGATGTGGCATCCCATATCACCCAGGGCGCCAGTTCCGAATTGCCACCATCCACGCCAGTTGAAAGGAACCATGTTTTCAATATAGTTCGTCTCTTCTGCCGTTCCGAGCCAGAGATCCCATTTCAACTCTTTGGGTACAGGAGCCGGATTTTTAGGCCAGGGGATACCCTGTGGCCATACAGGCCTGTCGGTCCAGCAATAAACATCTTTGATTTGTCCAAGCAGGTCGGCTTCAATCCATTCGCGCAAAGTACGCATGCCATCACAGGATGCACCCTGATCTCCCATCTGGGTTACGACTTTATATTTTTCGGCAGCCTGTGTAAGTATCCTGGCTTCATAGATATCATGTGACAACGGTTTTTGAAGATACAGGTGTTTTTTCAACTGCATTGCCCTCAATCCGATGATTGCATGATTATGATCAGGTGTTGCAACAGAAACAGCATCAAAATTATTTACTTCTTTATCGAACAGTTCCCTCCAGTCATAGTAAAACGGAGCTAAGGGAAATTGCTTGCGTACCGGTGCCGCTTGCCGGTCATCAACATCGCACAGGAATGCAACAACAACATTTTTCTTCGGGGCTTCAGCATAATGACGAATGTCATCCCTTCCTTCTCCTCCGCAACCAATTGCTGCTATATAAAGTTTGTCGCTTGGAGTCACATGTCCCAGACCGCTGACGGTAAAACGCGGAAGGATAGAAAATGCAAAAGCTCCAGTAGTAGTTGCCTTAACAAAATCCCTCCGGGAAAGATCTGAGGATTTCACATTATTTTTGTTGCTCATTTTCATGGGTCAATATTTTAATAAGTTAAAAACCATTTTTCTTGCAGGGAAACGTAATCCGTAAAACTTCTTTATAATTTCATGTCACTTATTAATCAATGGTCTGACAGCGATTTCCTTAAAAAATACCACATCTCTGTCATCATGGTTTTGTATGCCGAAATAGCCATACTCAGGCCTGGGTCCCCTAACTGGCTCAAAATCAAATTTGCGTTCGGGTACCGGGTCACCATCAGTATAATCGGTAACTTTTACTTCGTTAAGATAAACTATAATCCTTTTTCCGTCGAGCGTGATCTCAATAGTGTTCCATTCCGGCCCCGGCCTTCCTGTCTTTGCCAGTGGTTTGGAGAGTGAATAGACAGTACCTGTATAATGATATTCATCTTCGCCCGAAAGTTCCGGTTCATTGTCAATCTGGATCTCATAACCGTAATGTATGGGCATCCATTCCTCCCGTGGCTCAATGGGAATCCTTATAAATATTCCGGAGTTGCTGTTTTTGTCACGCATCCTGTATACAAGCCTGAGCTGGCAATTACCAAATTTCTCTCCATCCCAGTAAAGAAGACCCATCCCGCCATGTGATTTTATAAGGCCATCTTCTACGTAATGATCTCCGGGTCCGGCCTGCTTCCATCCTGTCAGATCTTTACCATTAAATAAGTACCTCCATCCGGTTGTGTCAGCAACCTGGGCATAGAGACTAATATTCATAAATACAAAAAACAGTAATAAAATACTGAATATAAAATAATTAACAGTATTTGATCTGCTCTTCTTACACCTAAGCATAATTAATGAATCCTTTTTCATAAAGAATAATGGTTTTAGTGTTTATTACTAATTATTTACGTTAAAAGTAAATATTTTAAAGGTTATAGTC
>CAZOZU010000260.1:0-3814 GCA_964584355.1 uncultured Rikenellaceae bacterium | reverse complement strand
ATCACAGGTACACAGGGACACTTGTTCTCGATGCAGCTTACATGGTAACTGTTCCTAAAATACTACCTGAGGTACGTCACCTGGATAAAAATCCTGTTTTCCTTTACATGAGCGACGGTTTTGTTCACCCTGAACCATTTGTTCCGGATGTCGTTGTTGCCGTCGATGATGTTATTCAAAAGAAAATAGATATGTACCACCAGCATACTTCTCAAATGTATGAATGGTTACCATTCAACAGGGGAAATCTTGACGAGGTCCCGGCCACTGATAAAGAGAGAAGGGAATGGCTGGCAAAATCAAGGATGGGAAGATCTGATGCCGGACCATACAGGGAAAAGCTGATTGAAATATACGGAGAAGAAAAAGGAAATGCGGTGAAGTATTGTGAAGCCTTCCAGGATTCCGGCTATGGAACAAGACTTACAAAACAAAACATGTATTATTATTTCCCATTCCTGAAGACAGATTAACTGACTTATCTATATCACTGATATTCAAGGTATTGGCTATTATAACGTAATTCAATAAAGTCATTACTTGTTTCTGTGTAGCCATACTCAAAACAGTACTGGTATTTTTCGCCCTTCGCATTTTCAATGAAATGTGTAAAGAAATTGAAATTGTATCCAAGGGCAAAGAGAGCATCCTTATGGACCCTTGTCCTCCCCTCAGCATATAGGTCGGCAAGTATCCTTCTGTTCTTACGCAGTAAACCATGAACATTTCTGACAAAATTGTTTGAATCACGGTTCAGACGGTTATTGTAATTATTTCTGCACTGGTCAGAACAGAACTTCTTATCGCTACGGCCATGAATAACATCGCCGCAATCGAGACATTTTCTTTCCACAACACTAAAGTTTTGATAAAGTTACAAAAAAACGTTTTCAAACGACTACAAACGACTATAAAAGATTATGAACCGTATATAAATGTTTATCAACCGATACGTTTTTATACGAGGTTTTAAGTTTGACGTGTTAATAAAATTTGTTGAATTTAAACTAATAATCATGAATGCATTAAGAAACAGAGTACAGCTTATCGGTAATCTTGGCCAGGATCCGGAAACGAAAACCCTCGACAGCGGGAAGAAAGTAGCAAAATTTACAATTGCAACGAATGATACTTATAAAAACAACGATGGTCAGAAAATTGAAGAGACAATGTGGCATAATATTGTAGCATGGAATGGTCTGGCTGAAACAGCATCCAAATACCTTAAAAAAGGAAATGAGGTTGTTGTAAATGGCAGAATTGTGTACAGGACTTATGAGGACAAGAACGGTGTAACAAAATACTTTACTGAAATTGTCCTTAATGAGATTCTTTTATTGAGATCGGCGAAGAATGATGAGCCAAAGAAAGAATAACCTGTATATCCGCTGCATTTTGTCGTGGAGAGGCTGTCAGAGATGTCAGCCTCTTTTTACAGCAACTGTATAATCCCTACCAGCCTTAAGTGCTTTAAGATTGATATCCACTACCCCATCTCCCTTGCGTTCAAATAATTTCCGGATTGCATTTTCAAGACTTCCAAAAGACATATTGATAAATGGAGAAGCCGCGCCAAGAACCACAATATTGCCTGATCTCACTGATCCTGCCTCCCTGGCTATTTTATCAGCATCGATAATAATATTGTTTTTTAATTTTTTTATCTCACCAAGGATCATCTCGATCTGTGGATATTCAGGAATATTAACATGCGGGCTTGAGTTGGTGACCAGCCATCCAGTTTTTGAAAGCCAGGGCAGATAGCGTAGCGACTCCATTGGTTCAACTGATATTATCACATCGGCAGCTCCATGTGGTATGAGGTCAGACCAGACAGGTTTGTCTGAGAGTCTGAAATGCGATTGCACATCACCTCCTCTCTGGCTCATACCGTGAACCTCAGATTGTTTCAGGAACAGATTATTCTCGACTGCTGCCAAACCAATTGCTGCTGCTATGGATAGTATTCCCTGCCCTCCTACTCCCGACAATATTATATCATTCTTCATGATTTCGGTTTGCGGATTTTTGATTGCGGATTTTACCTGCTTTCTTCTTCCTGGATGCCGTCTGAATACATTCCCTTTCTGATATTATTACAGAAACACCTCGATATTCAAGTTCTTCGTTAATAATAGTTATATTCTCTTCATGATTCTTACGTAACGGGATAATGGTCTTTAAATGATCGGGATTAACACCTATCCCCAGGCATATCTTCTCAAGCCGGCCTGTGGCCTGTGATTTCTGACCACCGGTCATTCCGGTTGTTGAGTTATCTGATATTATTATTGTAACAGGTGAATTTTTCACTACAGCATCAAGCAGTCCTGTCATACCTGAGTGAGTAAATGTTGAATCGCCAATAACAGCTACTGAAGGAAATAATCCGGCATCTGCAGCCCCGATAGCCATAGTCACCGAGGCACCCATGTCCACGCATGAATTTATTGCATTATACGGAGGCAATGCACCCAGGGTATAACACCCTATATCGGAGAATACCCGGCCAGACCCATATTTTTTAACAGCTTCTATGAGTGCATTAAACATATCAGCATGACCACATCCTTTGCAAAAAGATGGAGGCCGCTGTCTTACCAGATCTGGAACCTTATGTCCATATTTAACATGTTTTCCCAATGCTTTTGCAACAAGAGTTGGATTAAGCTCACCACTACGAGGCAGTGTTCCATCCATGCGTCCCAAAATTTTCTTCCCATCATCAAGGATTCCTCTCAGTCCTTCTTCGATTAATGGATAACCCTCTTCAATAACAAGTATTTCCTTGCATCTGGATGTAATATCCCGGATCAGATCAACAGGATACGGATAGGCGGAAATCTTAAGAACAGGAACATTATTACTGGGACCATCTATATTCTCCATAAGATAGTTAAAAGCAATTCCGCTGGCTATGATTCCCAAATCTCGCTTCCTCCCATCGTTGAATGAATTATACTTTGATATCCTTGCATCATACTTAATTGATTCATAAGTCCTTAAAAGAGATCTGTATTTTTTTCTGGCGAGTGCGGGAAGAAGAACAAACTGTACAGGATCAGAAGGTATTTTTAATTTTTTCTGAGGTGTGGTACGATTAATTAATTCAATACCTGACCTTGAGTGTGCCAGTCGTGTTGTTATTCTAAGCATTACAGGAATTCTGTATTTTTCTGACAGTTCGAAAGCATCAAAGACCATATCATAAGCTTCTTGCTGATTGGTTGGCTCAAAACATGGAATAAATGCAAAATTTGCATAGAATCTTGAATCCTGTTCATTTTGTGATGAATGCATTGAGGGATCATCTGCAGAGACAACTATCATTCCCCCGTTTACGCCTGTAATCGCAGCATTGATGAATGGATCGGCAGCTACATTCAGACCCACGTGTTTCATTGCGACCATTGATCTTTTACCTGCATACGACATACCTAATGCTGCCTCCATGGCAGTCTTCTCATTTGATGACCATTCCCTGTGCATATTTCTTTCTGCAGCACTTTTCGAGGATTGAACATATTCCATTATTTCTGTTGAAGGGGTTCCGGGATATGCATACATACCACTTAATCCAGCATCAATGGCTGCCTGTGCAATTGCCTCATCACCAAGTAACAGGAGTTTAGTCATAAAAAGCAGATTATTTTCAACGACTGTAAAATACCAGACAAATATTGGAAAAATTCCGGTATATTGAAAGAAGGCATATTGTAAATTTTCAGAAATAAATACATACTCTGTTTTAAAAATGCAGAATTTTCCACAGGCTTATTGAAAGGTATTATGATCTATTAAAATATAGTTAAAT
>CAZOZU010000259.1:0-3814 GCA_964584355.1 uncultured Rikenellaceae bacterium | reverse complement strand
AGGAGGATACCGGAGGAACAGATCAACAAGATTTGATTTCACCATCACTGCTCTCATATTTGAAAAGGTCTCAAATGATTTTTTACCGTGGTATCTACCCATTCCACTCGGACCCACTCCTCCAAAAGGAAGATAAGGTGTGGCAAATTGAACAACAGTATCATTTATAGCTGCTGATCCGCACCGTACTTTCGCCAGGAAATCACGTGCACGAGCTTTTTTACTGGTAAATATATAAGCTGCCAATGGTTTGGGATTTCTTTCAATTATTTCATATACTTCACCAATATCTTTATATTCAATAACAGGCAGCACCGGACCAAATATCTCTCCTTTCATAGCAGGATCATCCGGTTTAACATCTATAATTACTGTCGGTGAAACAATGCATTGTTCCTTAATAACAACTCCTCCTGTAACTATCTGTCCTGATTGTATGAGATTTTCAAGTCTGGCTGCATTTCTTTCATCGATAACATGAGGCAGATCATTACTCTGTTCCGGATGATCGCCATAGAATGAATTAATTTCCCTGGTTATTAGTTCCAGGAATTTATCTTTTATCTTTTTGTCAATCAACACATAATCAGGGGCAACGCATGTTTGGCCTGCATTGTAGAATTTACCCCATGCGATTCTTTTTACTGCATAGTCAAGCCTGGCATCTGCAGCAACAACACAGGGATTTTTACCTCCCATTTCCAGTGAAAGAGGTGTCAGGTTTAATGCTGCTTTCCCCATCACTTTACGGCCTATTTTACTACTCCCTGTGAAGAAAATGTAATCAAAATTATAGTCGAGCAGATACTCACTGATATCATGATCACCATTTATGATCATGATCAATTCTTCAGGAAAGTGGCTGAATATTTTCTCGATTACGCATGCTGTTGCAGGAACGCGTTGAGAAATCTTAAGTACTACACAGTTTCCGGCAGCCAGGGCACTTAGTGAAGGTACAAGTGATAGCTGGAAGGGGAAATTCCATGGTGAAAGTACCAGTACCTGCCCATAGGGTTGAGGAGAAACAAAACTTTTAGCAATAAAATGGACCAGAGGAGTCCTGGCTCTCTTCGGTTTTGCCCATCTTCTGATTTTTTTGATTGCTAGGTTCAACTCTTTTATAACAAACTGGATCTCCGAAGAGATCACTTCACACTCAGGTTTATGAAAGTCTTTCCATAAAGCATCCTTTATATCCTGTTCATGTTCGATGATCAGTGATTTTAGTTTTTTAAGGATGCCAATACGAAACCTTATATCCAGAGTTTTGCCTGTTTTAAAAAAGCTTCTCTGGTTTTCAAGTATTAATCTGATCTCTTCTTTTTCCATTCTTTTTCAAGAAGAATTAATTGTTTGGTTATTTCTGTTTCGACTGTGCCCTCTTTTGGAGGGATCTCGTTCATCGCATATTCTGATAATGCTGTAATGGTGAGTGCAGGATTAACACCGATATTACCCTGTACTACGGAACCATCTGTAATATACATGTTTGGATAACCGTGAACTTTAAGGTTCTTGTCAACAACACCGGTTTCTCCTGTTTCTGACATTGGGCATCCTCCCAGGATATGGGCTGTTGTAGGCCTGTTAAAGAAGACTTCCAGCAGGATGTTCTGGGCCACTCCGTTTACTTTTTTTGCATATCGTTCCATGACCTCCTGGCCTATAGGAATATAGGCCGGCACCTTCTTCTGCCCGCTGTTATCGATCTTCATTTTGCCGCCGAAAATCCCCTTTTTCCACACCATTCGCATTGCATTATCTATTGTCTGCATAGTGAGGAATATAACCAAACGAGATGACCACTTGAAGTTAAATACTGTTTTCAGGAACTGAAGCGGGTGACTGATAGTATTTCTGAATAATTTCCATATCCTGCCAATGTTTGATCCTGCACCCTCAGCAGACAGACCAAAGAACCATTTCATGGCATTTGAATTATCCGGATACTTCACTATTTCGACATGAGTCTCATGATCAGGATTGAAAACAGATGTTATTGCAATACCATTATTAAGTTTTTCCCTGGCACCCGAAACAGCACTCAGGGTTTCAGCATTTGTTCTTAGCTCATGACCAAGCAGGTCGGATAAAGCCGGAAGTGTTCTATACTTGAATTTTTGTTTCAATAAAAGTTCTAGTGTTCCCAGAGTACCGGAAGCTATAACCAATCCCTTTGCTTTAAAAACGGATCTCTTTTTCCTGAAGAAGGAAGTAATTCTCTTTGTTTCTACATGATACAGGTCATCTTTGAAGGATATCTTAATTGCTTTGGTCTCGGGAATTATTTCAAGTCCAAGTTTTTCTGCGAACCAGAGATAATTCCTGTCAAGAGTGTTTTTTGCATTTTCACGGCATCCTACCATACAACCACCGCATTCAGTACATCCTTTCCTTATAGGTCCCATACCACCAAAATAGGGATCACACTCCTCTTCATCTCCATCAAGGTTAACACCGACATATACTGTTTCAAAAGTCTCATGTGCATTCATCTCCTTTGATATAGCCTCAAGTGCCAGGTCTTCAACATTTAGTCTGGCATATTTTTTTCTTCCAAGCATGAATGATGCTTTTGTGTAGAAAGGTTCAAGGATATTTTTCCAGTTACCGAATCGTGTCCATGAAGAGTTTCTGAAAAAATCATCTTTAGGTATATATAGTGTATTTGCATATACCAGGCTTCCACCGCCTACTCCTGTGCCGCTTAAGATGCTGGCAGTAGTGTAAAAGGATAATTTCTGGAATCCAAAAAATCTTAACGAGGGCACCCAAAGGTATTTTGGCAGGTTCCAGTTTGTTTTGGGGAAGTCAGAAGGATTGTATCGTTTACCCTGTTCCAGTGTCAGCACTTTATACCCTTTTTCAACAAGCCTCAGACTTGCAACGCTTCCCCCGAATCCTGAACCTATAACAATATAATCATATACCATCCAAGTCTTGATATAATATCATTATACCTATCAATTCCAACCTGCAAAATGCAACTATTCAAGCGCTTCATCCAGTGCTTTGAGTAGAGGTTCTGTTGATATTTTTGACCCTACCGCCCCCATCATCCACTGTTGGGGTGTTAAACGGCCCTGTTTAAATATTCTGTCTAGTTCTGCAGTGAGGTTTTTACCTTTCAGGTATTCTTCAATCTGGAAATGAATTACATGTCCGTATGAATAATTTGGGAGATAAAGAGGTCCATTTACCATATGTGAATAAATTGCAAGCAGGGGAGAGTCGTCTACTCCTATTACAGGTGCAAAATACTTATTCCAGGTTTCAAGGGCGTTATTTATCACAGCCTCTTTAAACTGTGAGGCTGTGGCTTCCGGATTTTCGTACAGCCAGATCCAGTTAAGCATTTCAACCATACCTACACCCATTATTTCCATAAGCGACCAGGCTGCATCCAGTATTTCCATTTTCTCTTTATCAGGATTTTTATCTTCCATTTCAAGCAGCATAAGGTCGCGGCTCTGGAATACATACGCCATAGCTTCGGTGAATGCTGTATTAGGGACACCTGACATCATATAATTATCCACATCATAAAGAGTAATTGTCTGTTCAACATTATGTCCGAATTCATGTACGGCAATATTATAACCTTTGTAATCCATACCTTTTTCTGAAATACGGGTACGAAGGTGTGAAACAGCTCCTTTCATTCCTGCACCCCATGCATGACCCGATCCACGTGCAGGATCGACTACTATTTTTTCGGCCAGGTATTTTGCCCTTTCAGGGCTCCAGCCCAGTTTCATAAGCATGGCTGGCATACCATCTTTAAATGCAGAAGGATTTGAATAGAGGGCTA
>CAZOZU010000258.1:0-3825 GCA_964584355.1 uncultured Rikenellaceae bacterium | reverse complement strand
GAAGCCTTAGCCATTGAATACCTGTATATTGATGAGTGCAATATTTCAAATATGGAGGGTATTCAAAACTTTATCAACCTTAAAAAATTGAGCTGCCAAAAGAACACGCTGACAGATTTGGATGTGTCTTATAATTCACTGCTGGAGGAGTTGTACTGCAACGAAAATCAACTGACCAAATTAAAACTCAATGGGGATTCTGCATTGGTATATTTAAATTGCTCCCAAAATCAGCTTACAGCACTGGATATTTCTGAGAATCTGTTATTGAAAGAACTGGTATGTAATGAGAATTCCATAAGCGTAATAAAGGTACCTGATACTGTTGCTGCACTTGAATACCTGGAATGTCAGGATAACGAGCTGACAAACCTGAATGTCTCAAAATATTATAACCTTAAAGAATTGACCTGCTTTATTAACCACATACCATCTTTGTATTTGGCAAATAACCCTGCTCTGGAATATCTGTATTGTAGCTCCTTTGAGCTGACAGAACTCGATGTTTCAAATAACACCGCCTTAACCTATCTTGGATGCAGTGGTTGCAGTTTAACATCACTGGATGTTGGTAATAATAGTGCTTTGACGACATTACTGTGCAATTTAAACCAGCTGACCTCCATTGATGTTTCAAATAATACAGCATTGGCAATGCTGTCATGTGGAGGGAATCAATTAACCAGTCTGAATGTTACTAAAAACACAAAGTTATACTCGCTACATTGCTATAATAACCAGATGACCCAGCTTGATGTTTCGAATAACACTTCTTTAAGTGACCTGGGGTGTTTTCAAAACCAGCTTACTACTCTTGATCTTACTAATAACACTCATCTGAGGGCACTGCAATGTGGTTACAACAACATAACCACCCTTGATATATCCCATAACACCTCTTTAGACATACTGAATATTGAACAGATGCCCTCATTGTATGAGGTTTGTGTATGGACCACACCTTTCCCACCTACTACTGGTTTATCACTTAACATCCACGGCAGCCCGAATGTATATTTTACAACGGATTGCAGTAAATAAAGAAACAGTATTTCGTTTCAATTTCTATTCACAATAAACCTCTCTCACCGATCCAGCTTCCTGATACCCCAGCTTAACCGATCTGTTCAGATCCTCACAGCCTCCATCTTTATCACCATTATCAATTTTAACCATCGCTCTCCAGAATAGTGCTTTACTCTTCTGATCCCTCCCGACACCCCATGTCTTTATTACTTCATTAAAATCAGACAGAGCACCCTCGTAATCACCAAGAAAATATTTTATCTGGCCCCTGGTATTATAGTCATAAGGATTGATCTCAAGAGCCCTGTTATAATCTTCAATTGCCCCTTCATTATCATCTAGATAATACTTAGCTACACCCCTGTTTTCATAAGCCTGCAGAAAATCAGAATCTCGTCTTATTGCTTCGGTCAGATCGAATATTGCACCCCTGTAGTCTTTTATGAAGATCTTGTCAACTCCTCTGTAATAATACTCTTCAGCTATTCTATCATTCGTCTGACAAAAAGATACAGAAGCGATTGAAAGAATAATTAGTACAATAAACAGCTTTTTCATTTTAATAATCTCCTTATAATTAAAATGAATCCCTTTTCTCAGTAACCGGACATAATAAAACCATAATGTTTTATTGCAAAAATAATAAAGTATAACATTGAAAATCAGAGTTTTTACTCTATTCGCCTGGTGTTGGCTTAATATAAAGCACATCTTCCTTCATCTTAACAGCCTTTTCCTTACGGTTGGCTAATATCACGCCAATAAGAATTAGCAGTGCCAGAATGATGAACATTAAAAATGGCGGACTTTTAATCAATTCAACTATAAAAGAATTCCTTTTCACAAGAACCTGATTTGTTAAATTGAGCTATCGGACTATAAAAGTATTAAAGAACAATATACAAAACAAGTTTTTATAAGGGATTTATTACCAGTTGTTTTAATTAACTTCAATAACTTGCCACGCGGTTTCTATATAATATCCCCTGGTTCTGCCACGTGGATAGTCAGCTAAAAGGATTTTCTTTATTAGTTGCTATATTTGATAAATAAAATAATAATTAACCTTTACGTTAAATACTGATAATATGAGGCCATATATTTTAGCTGAGACTAACTGGAAAACTATTAAAGATAATCCAATAGAACTTGCAGTTCTTCCATGGGGAGCCCTCGAGGCTCATAACCTCCATCTTCCGTTCAGTACCGATAATATAGAAACCGAAAAAATTGCTGCTGAAGCTGCAGGTCTGGCCTGGAAACAAGGGGCAAAGCTTATAGTGCTTCCTGTAATCCCGTTCGGAGTAAATACCGGCCAGCTTGATATTAAGGTAAATATCAATATGAATCCGTCAACACAGTTTGCTATTCTCAAAGATATTGTTGATGTATTGAGCCGGCACGGGATTAATAAATTCCTTATTCTTAACGGCCACGGAGGTAACGATTTTAAACAGATGATAAGGGAACTGGGTGTCCTTTATCCCGAAATGCTGATAGGTTCCTGTAATTGGTACCAGTCGGTTGAGAATTCAGATTTCTTTGAAAAGGGAGGTGGTCATGCCGATGAGATGGAAACAAGTTTGATGCTATATCTTGCACCTGAACTGGTACTTCCGGTAAGCGAAGCAGGCAAAGGTATTGCTAAGAAATTTAAAGTAAAAGCACTGAATGAAAAATGGGCATGGACAGAACGCAAATGGTCAAAAGTGACTTCGGATACAGGTATAGGTGATCCATCGAAGGCAAATGCGGAAAAAGGGGAAAATTATTTTAATGCGGTTGTGGGAAAGATAAGCGACCTGATGCTTGATCTGTCAAAAGCTGATATTGATGATATTTATGAATGAGATCATTCTGTTCTGAAGAAGCTGAAATTGACTCCTCCATAATTGCGATGCTCAAAAAATAACCTGTGATCGTTGAAGTTAATATTCCTGGGATGTTCAAGTACTAAGAATCCGGAGTCCCTGATAATACCCGACCTTGTTACTAAATCAGGGATATCTTTCAGCCATTTCAGATCAAAAGGAGGATCGGCAAAAACAATATCATATTTTATCTGGCAAATTTTCAGGTAAGCCTTAACATCCAAATGGATGGGTTTGATATTTGTAAAACCTATATCATTAATTATACGCCTGATACCTGCTATATGCTTCTTATCCTGATCTATAAGATGAACCTCACGAGCTCCCCTTGAAGCAAATTCATAGCTTATGCTTCCTGTACCTGCAAAAAGATCAAGAACATATATATCTTCAAAATCAATACGATTATTCAGTATATTGAAAAGACTCTCCCTGGCAAAGTCAGTTGTAGGCCTGGCTCTGAAACCGGGAGGCGGAATAAGCCTCCTGCCTCCGTATTTGCCGCCTATTATACGCAACTTGTAATGGTGAAAAGATTAATGTACCTGTGTAGCTCAATATCATTGAAGACATAACTGAATGTAAAATTACCAGAAGGTCCGGCAAACTTTATATTCCTTATATATAAAGCAAAATTTGAATAAATATCATCATACTTCTCAGTAAGTCCGCTGAAATGTATGGTTTCATTATTACTGATTCCCAGACTCTTAAATACATTCAGAACAAAATAAAGAATAATCGAACCAATTAATCCGATGAGGGTCCAGATTGCACCAGCTTTAAAGAACTGATCGGCCCTTACGTTACCTGTATGATCTCCCCTATCTAATTGTCGTCCTTCTGATTCGGAATATTTTTTCAATTCCTCCGGTGAATATTCTTTAGTACTAAATACTGTCCATAATACAGCTAGTAAAAATATAGC
>CAZOZU010000257.1:0-3886 GCA_964584355.1 uncultured Rikenellaceae bacterium | reverse complement strand
GACGGAATCAGTATCACTCCTTTATTCATTAACGATAAATTACCGGAACGACCTCTTTTTTGGCATTATCCCCATTATTCCAACCAGGGTGTTGAACCTGGTAGTGCGGTAAGGCTGGGAAAGTATAAGCTTATAGATAATTTCCAGCGAGAAAGAGTGGAATTATATGATCTTGAAAATGATATCTCAGAAACAAAAGATTTATCGTTACTATTTCCTGAGAAAACAAAGGAATTATTTAACTTGCTCAACGAGTGGCGAACCAATAACAATGCCAGAATGATGTTACCAAATCCTGAGTGGAATAAAAATTGAAATATATTTTAATATCATGATTGATCTGAAATCTACAGTTGCCATTGGCGCAGCATCAGTTCTTGCAATGAATGCTGCAGCACAAAAAGCGGCCCGGACAACACAATCCACACCAAATGTCATACTGATACTGATGGATGATATGGGTTATGGTGATATTGGAAGAAACGGGGCTAACCAGTATGATACTCCCAATCTTAACCGCCTTGCCAGCCAGGGCATGCAGTTTACCTGGTATTATTGCCCGCAGGCTGTCAGCAGTGCTTCACGGGCGGGACTCCTGACCGGATGTTATCCAAACCGCATAGGAATTTCAGGGGCATTGATGCCATATTCAACAAATGGTATTAATGCTGAAGAAACAACTATTGCAGAAATACTGAAAACAAAAGGATATTATACCGGTATAATAGGAAAATGGCACCTCGGACACCATAAACAGTTTCTTCCCCTTCAGCATGGTTTTGATGAGTATTATGGTATTCCCTATTCAAATGACATGTGGCCGGTCGATTTTGATGGTGTTCCCATTCGTCTGAAAGACACTACCGATTTCAAAAACAGATATCCTGTTCTTCCACTTGTCGAGGGTAATGAGAAAGTGGGAGAGGTGTTAACCCTTGCTGGTCAGGACAAGCTTACAACAACATATACCGAACGAGCTGTAAAATTCATAAAACAACATAAAAAGGAGCATTTTTTCCTTTATATTCCTCATTCTATGGTACATATACCACTAGGTGTATCTGAAAAATTCAGAGGTAAAAGCAAACAGGGTATGTATGGAGATGTCATGATGGAAGTAGACTGGTCGATTGGAGAGATAATGAAAGCTCTTGAAAAACACGGACTTGAAGATAATACCCTGATAATTTTTACCAGCGATAATGGTCCCTGGCTTAATTTCGGAAATCATGCCGGGTCGACAGGTGGTCTCCGTGAGGGAAAAGGAACAAGCTGGGAAGGTGGTCAGAGAATGCCATGTATAATGAAATGGCCTGGTGTTATCCCTGCAGGAGAGATCTGTAACAAACTTGTCTGTGCAATGGATATCCTGCCTACACTGGCAGCAATCACAGGTTCATCACTGCCTGAGTTAAAGATCGACGGTGTAAATATCCTTCCCCTCATGCAGGGTGATAAGACAGCCTCCCCACGGCATGATTTTTATTATTATTACCAGCGGAACAGTCTTGAAGCCGTACAGCGTGATCACTGGAAACTTATTCTGCCACATAAAGGAAGGACATACAGGGGAATGAAACCCGGTGCAGACGGATGGCCAGGTCCAACTGGTACAGAGACAGTTGAGAAAGCTGAATTGTATGACCTGCGCCGCGATCCTGGAGAATGGTATGATGTTTCTGCTTATTATCCGGAAAAGGTTAAAGAGCTGGAAGCACTGGCAGAACAAGCAAGAGAAGACCTGGGTGATGACCTGACAAAGTCATCTGGGAAAAACAGAAGAAAAGCAGGATTCGTAAATGAATAATTAAATTATTATCTTATGAATAGAAATGCAACAATAACATCAGTACTGGGTCTATCCGCGCTGGCCTCTTTAACTATGGGCTGCCAGTCATCTGGTGACCAGCGTCCCAACATTATCTACATCATGAGTGACGACCATGCATACCAGGCAATAAGTGCTTATGATGGTCCTTTGAAAGATTGTGCACCCACACCAAATATTGATCGCATAGCACAGGATGGCATGAGGTTCAACAGATGCCTGGTAACAAACTCAATATCAGGACCATGCAGAGCTGTAGTGCTTACAGGGAAATATAGTCATCTGAATGGTTTTCTCTCTAATGAAGCAAAACAATTCGACGGATCACAACAGACATTTCCCAAATTACTCCAGCAAGCAGGCTATAATACTGCAATAATTGGTAAATGGCATCTTGGTTCAGAACCAACAGGCTTCAGTCACTGGGAAATATTGCCCGGACAAGGGAATTACTATAATCCGGATTTCATAACCGGTGACGGAACCCACAGGGAAAACGGTTATGTAACGGAAATCATTACAGATAAATGTATCGAATGGTTGAATGATGTGAAGGACTCAGAAAAACCCTTCATGCTGATGATGCACCATAAGGCGCCACACAGGGAGTGGCAACCCGGACCAGATGAGCTGACACTCTATAACGATGTTGATTTTCCTGAACCGGAAACACTTTTCGATGACTATTCAGGCAGGGGTACAGCAGAGAAAACACAGGATATGACTATTGCCAAAACAATGAGAATAGAAGAAGATCTTAAACTGTATAAAGACAGTGGCAAAATGAGATATACCGGATTAAACAGGCTGACACCTGAACAACGTGCAGCATGGGACACAGTATATAATCCCATGATACGGGAATTCTACAATGCAGATCTCACCGGAGATTCCCTCACAAGCTATAAATACCAGCGGTATATGCAGGACTACCTGGCATGCATAGCTGCAGTAGACAAGAGTGTAGGGGAGGTGCTCGATTACCTTGAGGAAAACGGCTTAAGTGATAATACTATTGTTATATACACTTCCGACCAGGGATTTTATCTTGGTGAACATGGCTGGTTCGATAAAAGATTTATGTTCGAGGAATCATACAGAACACCACTGATTATCAGATGGCCTGGTGTTGTTTCACCCGGAACAACAAATGACAACATGGTCTCAAATCTTGATTTTGCAGAGACATTCCTTGATATCGCCGGAACAGATATACCTGATGAAATGCAGGGCAGGAGTATGGTACCTATCCTGAGGGGGAACACACCTTCAGACTGGAGAAAAGAACATTATTATCATTACTATGAATATCCGGGCTGGCATAGTGTTAAGCGTCATTATGGTATCAGTACCGAACGTTATAAGCTGATCCATTTCTACTATGATATTGATGAATGGGAGCTATTCGACCTGAAGAACGACCCACAGGAAATGAAAAATGTTTATAATGACCCTGAAAATTCTGAGGTCAGGGAAGAACTTCACAAACGATTAGATGAGCTAAGAAAACAATTTGGCGACAGTGATGAACTGGCTAAAAAATTTCTTCCCAATTAAATATAAGAATGTCTAGCTGAAATGGTGTTGATATTCTTCCAGGTTATATTCTTTACATAATCCACGAAACTCTTCGAGCAGTGGTATGTTGAAGGGGACACCCTTATTTTGTCTTTCCAGCCATATATAATGTTCTTTTTCACCGGCTGTGTAGATCCTGTCTTGGCCTGGCATTTTCTGTGAGTTCCTGAGTTCACGAAGAATATCGCCGGTGGTCTTTTTGAAATCCTCCGGATCAGTAAAAGCACTTATATCAATAACAATAAAGAAATGGCCAAGTGCATAGGGGGCTTTTTTGCCATCCCTGATTCCCGTCAGCATCTTCATGAAAGGACCCTGTTGTAAAGCTGATGAAAGGATCTCTACCACTGTTGCATAGCCATAACCTTTGTAGCCTGCTGTCTCTTCGCCAATACCGCCCAGTGGAGTAAGAGCAGCGCGTCCGGCAACCAGATCGTCAAGTACTTCACTGGCATTGGTTTTGCTTTCACCCTCTTTATC
>CAZOZU010000256.1:0-3923 GCA_964584355.1 uncultured Rikenellaceae bacterium | reverse complement strand
CATCCACATAGGCTATCATATCGTCGAAACTGTTCTTCTTAGCCTCTTCTCTCCTCTTTGCGCGCTTTTCTTCTTTCTTTTTTCTCTTTTTCTCTTTTTTGTTTCTTACTTCTCTTTTATTAAATGTTTCCTGCGATCGGCTCATAAATTTATTTTAGTTTTTACCTGTTTAAAATAACATGAATAGCTCCCCGAAATGGTGGTTCACAAAGAATAACTAACCTGATGCCTGATTAGCAGACGAATGCGAAATATCCTGAAGCTGAATTTCACTGCTAAGATACGAAAAAAATCAGGAATGCCTCATCCACTTACTTATATGGCATGTAAGTGTACCTGCCATCCGGATGAAAAATAGAAATTGACTTTTACCTATTTATAGTGTTATTTTGATATCCGTAACATAAACTCCACTTCTATTCTCTCAACCTATTTCAGGACGAGATAGATTACAGATGATATTGAACGGTTTGGTCATATAGCTATTTACGGGGTTTATTTCGAAACGGGAAAATATGATATAAAACATTAGTCTGAAGATTCGCTGGCAGAAATTGCTGCTTTTCTGAAGGCAGATTAATAATACCTTCCAATATATTTGTTGTCGACAATCAGCTTCTTCATCTGCATCGGATCAATTGTATCCTGTTTCTTATAGATTATCTTCCCTCCCGGCTCTAAAAGCATCGTATAGGGAAGAGCGCCCTGCTAGTCGCCTGGGAATATGCGCTGATAACAAGGAAAAGAATCAGTAATTAAACTATATTCAAAATATTTTTTTACTTTAACTCTTTCCTGATGATGTTTGTAAATCGTTTTGTGGAGATATATCTGTCGGCAAGAATCTTTCCATTATAAATCAGATTGAACACACTATAAACCGATGGGGCATTTTGTGCCTCCTGTGCTGTTTTAAGCTCTATAATATCAGGATTAAGCTTCTCTTTTACAAGAATTGGCTTTAGCTCTTCAATACATCTGGCAACCCAGGGACATTGCCGGGAATAAATAATTGTCAAACCTTTATAATTTTGAAGCACTTCAGTATTTACATTGAAGGAGGGTAAAGGGCTCTTTTTAAACTGTTTTATCAGCAATTGATCTTTCCCCAGAACAGAAACAACACTATAACCATTCTTTAGAAATATTGTTTTGTTGGTCATGAAAGCATTATCACTGGTTACAACAGCTATGCCTTTCATTCCTTCAGAGTCTTTTTCTGCTTCCTTTATGAGAAGCGTACCCAAGCCCTGGTTCTGGTATTTTTTCCCATAGATCCAGAGACAATGGATAAACATATATCCTTTCGCATTAACTGCTCTCCAGCAAAATTCTCCGGGGACATATTCAATGAATCCTACAGATCTCTTTTCTCCCTCTAAATACAGGATAAGGATCCTTAATCCATTTTTATATTGCTCCCGGAACCATTCTACTTTCTTATTGTAATATTTATGCTTTGGATTAATAAAACATATCGCCTGTGGATGTTCTTTGAAATTCTCAGGAGTCACTCTTACTATGTTGTATGTATTACCCATATTCAAACAGATAATTTAAACGACCTCAATTGCAAATATCAATCTAATATACGATGTAAAATCTTATAAATATTCAGTTATATCCTCCGGTTTTTGTTTACAATTTATATTTTTTTCTGCTTTTCACTTTATACTATCCATTCTCGTGTTAAATTTACACCATGAAAAAATATTCTCTCGATAAAAATAAAATTAAAGTTCTTTTACTGGAAGGGATTCATGAGAATGCCGTCCGGTATTTTGAAGAAAATAATTATAACAATATTGAATACTGCAGGGAATCTTTATCTGGCCAGGAACTGGAAGAAAAGCTCATGCAGGCTCATATAATAGGGATCCGAAGCCGGACAGAACTTCATAAAGACTTAATTAATAAAGCTCCGAAGTTATTTGCCATAGGCTGTTTCAGCATTGGGATCAACCAGGTGGATATTCAGGATGCCAAGATGCTTGGCATACCTGTATTTAATGCACCCTTCTCCAATACACGGTCAGTTGCAGAGATGGTTGTTGCCGAATGTATTATGCTGATGAGAGGTATCCCTGAAAAGAATGCTCTTGCACATAATAAAATATGGCATAAATCTGCCAGGAATTCCGTTGAGGTAAGAGGCAAGAACCTGGGAATAATAGGATACGGACATATTGGTTCACAGGTATCAATACTTGCAGAAAGCCTTGGAATGAATGTTTACTATTACGATATCGTCAAGAAGCTGAGTCTGGGAAATGCCATACCGGTAGCCTCTCTTGATGAATTACTGAAGATCGCTGATACGGTAACTCTTCATGTCCCCTCCACTGAACTAACAAGGAACATGATCTCGGTGAACCAGGTAGCACTGATGAAAAAAGATGCCTGCCTGATAAATGCTTCTCGTGGTGATGTCGTTGATTATAAGGCAGTTGCTGGCGGATTAAGGTCGAAACACCTTGCCGGAGCAGCTGCAGATGTATTTCCCGGAGAACCGGCTTCGAATGGAGAACCGTTCTTAAATGAGCTCCAGGAATTTGACAATGTGATACTCACACCTCATGTCGGCGGCAGTACTCTTGAAGCACAGGCCAATATTGGTATAGAGGTGGCTGAAAAGCTTGTTAAATATAGTGATACCGGTTCTACCATAGGAGCAGTGAACTTTGTTGAGATCTCATTGCAGCCTAACGCCTCAGCACAGAGATTCCTGCATATTCACAGAAATGTCCCGGGTGTCCTTCGCGAAGTGAACGATTGTTTTTCTTCCCGGGGTATCAATATTTCTGCCGAATACCTGCAAACCGATCCTGACATAGGTTATGTAATTATCGAAACCGAAAGTGAACTCGATTCATCAGTCTTTCAGGAGCTGAAGAATATACAGCATACTATACGAACCAGGATTCTGTATTAGTCGTTTGAGCGTTTGATTCCGGAAGTGTGATCCGGGTTATAACGTTATCTTTCCGTCAGGAAGTAATATTAGTAAGATTTTGATTATCTTTAGATCAAGGTAATCATATCCTTATTACTCCAAGTCAAAATCTATCCATTATGAAATTCGCATATATTGGAACTTATCCACCCCGGGAATGCGGTATCGGCACCTTTACCATGAATCTTTTCAACTCAATGGTAATGAACCCTGCCTCCCGGCAGGCAGGTAATAAAACAGTTAAAGATTCAAGTGAAGGATTCATTATAGCCATGAACGATCATGAACAAACCTATGATTATCCTGAAGAAGTATTACTGACAATAAGACAGGAGCATCAAAGAGATTATTTATCGGCTGTAAAATTCATTAATCTCAGCGGTGCTGATCTTTGTATACTGGAACATGAATTTGGTATATTTGGAGGCCAAAATGGCATATATATCCTTCCTTTACTTCACCGGCTTGAAATTCCCCTGATTGTCACTCTTCACACAATTATCAAGACCCCCTCTTACAATGAAAAAGCTGTTTTGGTGGAGATATGCAAAATGGCCAATAAGATAATCGTAATGAGCCATAAAGCCATTGAGTTTCTTACAACCATTTATAATGTTGATAAAAAGAAAATTGTATATATTGAACACGGTGTTCCTGATATTCATTTTAACCAGCACCAATCCAAAAAAGAGTTTAATCTCGAAAATAGAAAGGTCATAATTACCTTTGGCTTTATCAGCAGGAATAAAGGGATTGAGACGGTGATAAAAGCATTACCGAAAATTATTGAAAAGTATCCTGAAGTTCTATATATGGTATTGGGGAAAACTCATCCGAATGTTCTTCGGTATTCTGGCGAAGAGTACCGTATGTTTCTTCAACATTTAGTAAAAAGCCTTAACCTGAGAGAACATGTTTTTTTCCTGAATGAGTTTATTGATCAAAAAGAATTGTTTAAATATTTATCCGC
>CAZOZU010000255.1:0-3930 GCA_964584355.1 uncultured Rikenellaceae bacterium | reverse complement strand
GTTTTACCATTACTTTCTGTCCTTTTTGAATAAAAGTTCCCAAACCACCAAGTTCCTGAATACCAATATCAAACATTGCATCTGGATTGCCACCCATAACTGCAACCATATCATATTTAGCTCTTCCTGGTGTATCCGCCCACATTTTTGCATGACTACCAAAACTCAATGCTGCTCCTGCAGCCAGCCCTGCTTCCGTAGATTTTTTAAGAAAATCCCTTCTTCTCATCTCCCTGTAATTTTTTTCTAAGGTAAAATCATATTAAGAACCGAAAAATACAACTTTTTTTATTAATCTGTACGGAAAGTACAAAACTCCATTGAGATATTGTTGCCTTATTTTTTAATCAGGTGAAATTGCAATGTACTTAAGTTAAATAGTATCTTAGCAATAAGAAACATTTGTATTTATTCTCCTTTGTTTTAAACAAAGCTGAATATTGATTGTCTTATATTTTTAAATTCCCTTTTGTATGAAGATACTCTGTTATGATTGTTTTTCAGGTATAAGTGGCGATATGAATCTTGGTGCAATGAT
Organism: uncultured Rikenellaceae bacterium; assembly: GCA_964584355.1. GTDB lineage: Bacteria > Bacteroidota > Bacteroidia > Bacteroidales > VadinHA17 > LD21. The sequence continues at coordinate 3,392 of CAZOZU010000255.1, read as the reverse complement.
AGATCTAGGTATAAAGAAATCGTATCTGGTCAGTGAACTGAACAAACTTAATTTGAAAGGCTGGAAGCTTGTTATTGCAAAAGACCAGCGACACGGGATAAATGGAACCAAGGTTACTGTTGTAACGACAAAATCCGAAAAATCACACAGGCATCTCGCTGATATTGAAAAGATAATAAACAACTCAGAATTAGACAGTAAAATAAAGGAACTGAGTAAGAAAATCTTCATGAAGCTGGCTGAAGCAGAGGCATCGGTACATGGTATCCCATTGGAAAAGGTCCATTTTCATGAAGTGGGAGCACTCGATTCTATAATTGACATTGTTGGTGCTGCAATATGCTTTAACGCCCTCAATGCAGATGCAGTAATGGTTTCCACAGTTGAGCTTGGCAGCGGGTTTGTAAATTGTGCACATGGCAGGCTGCCAGTTCCGGCCCCGGCAACAGCCGAAATACTGAAAGGGATACCCATCAACCAGAGAGGAATGGATTTTGAAGCAACAACCCCAACAGGAGCTGCAATTTTAGCAGCTCTGGGAACATATTTCTATCCACTGCCACCATTTACAATACAAAAAACAGGATATGGTATTGGTCAAAAAGATCATCCTGATATACCCAATATGCTCAGGGTATATCTCGGTGAGACAAGTGACGATAAAACAGGTCATGATGCTCTCCTTATAGAGTGTAATATAGATGATATGAACCCTGAATTCTTTGAACATATTTCTGAAAAGCTGTTTAATGCAGGGGCCTCCGATGTGTTCATCTCCAATATAATAATGAAAAAAGGACGACCTGGTAATATGCTGAATGTCATTTGCGAAAAAGGCTCGGAGGATACTCTGAAAGAGATCATTTTCAGGGAATCCACAACAACAGGTATCAGGAGTTACCCTTTCAGGAAGGATACACTTGTAAGAAAATTTATAAAAACCCAGACACTATATGGAGATGTTACAATAAAATACTCATTTTACAAAGGGAATGAAGTATCCTGCAAGCCTGAATTTGAGGAATGCAGGAAGATAGCAGCTGAAAAAAACATACCTGTAAAGGAAGTTTTTAATAATATAATGGCATCCCTTTTAAAACTAAAATAACCTCCCCCTGAATCTCACGCTCTGAGGTTAATTTTACGACAAAAGGCACGTCCGAAAGACAAAGAGTGAGAGTTATAAAAGAATAAGAACTACAAATGACACAGGATAAATTAACAGCACTTGATGCAGTATTAAAAGAACTGGGATCATTTATTATTGCGTTCTCAGGAGGAGTTGACAGTGCTTTCCTCTTATACAGGGCAAAACTACTGAACTCACTGAAAATAAAGGCTATTACAATACGGACACCATATATTCCTGCCAGGGAGATCAATGAGGCTGTAGAATTCACAAAATCACATGGAATCGATCATAAAATACTTGATCTTGAATTACCTGATAATATGAGGCACAATCCCTCTGAAAGATGCTATCTGTGCAAAAAAATGCTGTTTACTGAACTTGCTGATTTTGCAGGTAAGAATGGATTTAAATATGTGGTTGACGGGACAAATGCAGATGATTCGATGGATTTCAGACCAGGTCTAAAAGCAATTAACGAATTAAATGTCAGAAGTCCTCTTTCAGAGGCCGGATTTACAAAAAACGATATTAGAGAAATGGCAAAAAAAGCGAGATTGCCAATATGGAATAAGCCTGCCATGGCTTGCCTTCTGACACGCATACCATATAATACAGGAGTTACCGACGAGATACTTCAAAAAATTGAAAAAGCTGAGAATCTCTTGTTTGAAAAAGGTTATCCGGGAGCCCGTGTAAGAGTTCACGGCGATGTAGCGAGAATAGAATGTCTTTTGGGATATATTGACAGGATCTTCAATGATCCACAGAGGCAAGATATTGTAAGTGACCTGAAAAAAATAGGATTCAGATATATATCTTTGGATATGGAAGGTTACAGAACCGGAAGTATGGAACCTGAAAGAGAAAAACTATGACGGAAAAAGAACTGGAAAAATTACTTAAGGAGGTTAGTACCGGAACAATAAGCACCGAAGAGGCTCTTGAAAGATTAAGGACTTTCCCCTATTCCGACCTTGGTTTTGCAAAGATTGATCATCATCGTGAAATAAGAACAGGTTACCCTGAAATAGTGTACTGTGCCGGAAAAACAATTGAACAGATCACGGAAATATTCAGGGTAATGGTCCGAAAGGAGAATAACATAATAGGGACACGAGCCAGCCGGGAGATGTATGATGCATTAAAAGAACTGCATCTCAAAGTTGTATATTACGACAAAGCAAGGATTATTTCAGTTCAGAAAAAAAAGCCGGATTATCCTGAAAGCAATATTGCGGTAATAACTGCAGGCACATCCGATATTCCGGTTGCCGAGGAAGCAGCTGTAACCGCAGAATTGCTCGGGAATAAAGTAACCAGGTTCTATGACGTTGGTGTGGCCGGGATACACAGACTTGTTGATAAATTACCGGAAATTAAAAGATGCAGTGTAATAATTGTAATTGCCGGAATGGAAGGAGCCCTGGCCAGTGTGGTTGGAGGACTTGTCGATAAACCTGTAATTGCAGTTCCAACAAGTGTGGGTTATGGAGCCAGTTTCGAAGGACTTTCAGCACTGCTCGCCATGCTAACTAGCTGTTCTGCAGGTGTTACTGTGGTAAACATAGACAATGGTTTTGGTGCCGGTTTCTCAGCAAGCATGATCAACAGGAAGAATTATGACAGGTAAAATCTTACTCTCTACTGCTTACCTGCCCCCAATTGAGTACTTTTCACATATAATAAAAGCTGAAGAGGTATTCATTGAAAGAGAGGAAAACTACCTTAAGCAATCATACCGCAATCGTTGTTATATTCTTTCTGCCGGTGGACCCCATCTTCTTACAGTACCGGTTTATAAGGGAAGCTTTCATAAGACACCGGTCAAAGAGATAAGGATCGATTATTCGAAAAGATGGCAGCAAGTACATTTACGGGCTTTATCCTCTTCATATAAATCATCCCCATATTTCATTTATTATTTTGAGAACATCGAAAAGATAATTCTATCCGATTATGAATTTTTGCTCGATCTTAATATGGATCTCCTGAAAGCTATCCTTAATGTTATGAAAATAAAATCCAGGCTAAATTACACGACTGTTTTTCAGCCTGTTAGAGAGACTGATCATGATTTAAGGTATACTATTCACCCAAAAAAAGATTCTGGCTATATCCCTAAAGAATATATACAGGTTTTTAATACTGAAAAAGGATTTATTCGGGGATTAAGTATTATTGATTTGATCTTTAATATGGGACCTGAAGCTGCCAATTACCTTTAGTCAAAACAGATCTCTATATAAGCGGCTTGAGGCTT
>CAZOZU010000254.1:0-3972 GCA_964584355.1 uncultured Rikenellaceae bacterium | reverse complement strand
TGGATAAAACAGAGCTGATACTGAATATTCATGTTATACTCGACAAGGAGAATCCGCAGATTGAATCATTATCAAATATGTTCAATGCCTCCAACTGGATCGAAAGGGAAATGCATGAAATACTTGGTATCAACTTCATCAATCACCCCAACCAGGAGAAGCTAATTTCAGAAGGCAACTGGGCAGAAGGTGTTTATCCATACAGAAAAGAGTTTAAATAATAACCTGACCCAAAATGAGCAAAAAGGTACTCATACCAATCGGACCCTATCATCCTCTTCAGGAGGAACCTGAGTTATTCAAACTATACTGCGACGGCGAGATAGTAAAGGATATTAAATGGGAAACAGGTTATAATCACAGGGGTATTGAAAAGCTAAGTGAATCAAAAACCTATGAGCAGGTATTTTTTCTTGTAGAGCGTATTTGCGGAATATGTTCGACCTCACACCCATTTGCTTTTGCAAATGCTGTTGAGGAAATTGTGGACATGGAAATAACTGACAGGACAAAGTATATAAGATCAATTATCGGGGAACTTGAACGTATCCATAGTCATCTGCTTTGGGCAGGGCTTGCCGGACATTTTCTAGGATACAATACTGTTTTTATGTGGGTATGGAAATATCGGGAACCTATACTTGACCTTTTTGAAATGATAACCGGTAACAGGAACAGTTATGCTATGTTCAAGGTTGGAGGAGTCCGCCGTGATATTGAAAACGATAAGATTCCGGCTATCCGGAAAGTCATGGATGAATTTAAGCTTAAGAATGATCTGCTTACAGGTGCAGTTATGGATGACCCGGTAATACATGCCAGAACCAAAGGTGTTGGAGTGCTCACAAAACAGGATATTATTGATTATGCTGCTGTAGGACCTACAGCCAGGGCTTCAGGAATTGCAATTGATGTAAGAAAGGATGATCCGTATGCCGCATATTCGCTTGTCGACTGGAAAGTGATCACAGCTGAAGAGGGTGACGTATTTGCAAAAGTAGAGGTCAGGTTACTCGAGATGTATGAATCAATATCTATCATTAACCAGTGCCTGGATGGACTAAAGAAGACAAAGGAGGGTGATATACAGATTGTTGTAAAAGAGATACCCGAAGGTATCGGTACGGGACGTGCAGAAGCCCCCAGAGGTGAAGTATTTCACTTTGTGGTATCAGATGGTTCAAACTCTCCTGTAAGACATAAGATAAGGGCACCGAGTTATGTAAATATTGCAACATTTAAAAAATCGTGTGTCGGACAGACAATTTCAGATGCCACAATTTCTCTTGCCGCTGTCGATCCATGCTATTGCTGTACCGAACGTATGGCTGTCGCATATGATCACAAGTCTGGCAAAAAAATCTGGAATGCAAACGACCTTATTAAATTATCATCAGATAAAACATCAGAACTTAAGAAAAATATTATTCGGCAGAAATGAATGACTTTATTTCCATAATATCACAACCAGCTGCTTGCGGTTTTTTGCAATTTTTTATTCTTGTACCAATTGCCGCCGGAGTTCTGCTGTTCCTGATCCCGGATAAGTTTACAACAGCAAAGGGAATTGTTGCCCTCCTGATAAGCTTGTTGACAGGATACATGACTATCTCATTATTCAACTTGTCAGCCCAGATGGTAACATTTGACGAAATGATTGGAAAATCATGTACGCTGTTGTTTGGTTCAAACCTGTTACAGGGCGCCGAAAAATATTTTACATTTACAATTGACAATCTGAGTAAGCTTATCGTGCTGTTTATCAGCATTTTTGCTTTTCTTATCCTATTATACTCACTTGTTTATATTAAATCAGGAAGAGTAAAAAATTATTACCCCTGGTTTCTTATTACTATTGGCTGTTCCTATGGTGCAGTAATGGCTGACAATCTTATACTATTCCTTACCTTCTGGGGAATATTAGGGCTTACCCTTTACAAACTTATTCCCGGCCACAATGAAGAGAGCTCTGCTACTGCAAAGAAAACACTTATTCTCATCGGGGCATCAGATTCAATAATGATCATTGGAATAGCTATGCTCTGGAGACTGACAGGAAGTCTGAGTATGGATTCTATTAATCTGTCTACCATCAACATTCTTGAAGTGACTGCTTTTCTGGCACTTCTTGTCGGCAGCTTTACAAAAGCAGGAGCATTTCCCTTTCATTCATGGGTTCCTGATTATGCCAAAGATGCTCCCGCATCATCATCTGCCCTTCTGCCAGCCTCACTCGATAAGCTTCTGGGAATCTATTTCCTGGCAAGAATGACTACCAACATCTTTGTCCTCAGTGAAGGGATGAAACTGCTATTGCTTTCTATTGGTGTAATAACAATTATCACAGCAGTCATGATGGCTCTTATCCAGCATAACTACAAGAAGCTTTTAGGTTTTCATGCAGTATCACAGGTTGGTTATATGATATTAGGATTTGGTCTTGGATCGCTGATAGGTATTGCAGCAGGTCTTTTCCACATGATTAACCATGCTCTGTATAAAAGTGGTCTTCTTCTTTCGGCAGGTTGTGTTGAGTACCGTACAGGTGAGGAAAACATTGATGAGCTTGGAGGACTTTCCAGGACAATGCCGGTGACATTCATTGCAGCTCTTATTTTTGCCATGTCTATTTCCGGAGTACCTCCTCTTAACGGATTTGCATCAAAATGGATGATATACCAGGGAATAATTGATTTTGGTTCAGGAGCCGGTATTGCTAGTAAACTATGGGTTGTATGGCTTGGTCTGGCAGTACTTGGATCAGCCCTTACCCTGGCCAGTTTTATCAAGTTTATCGGGGGTATCTTTCTCAGCCGCAGCTTACCTGCTCTTGAAAAAGTAAGGGAGGTTCCTGTACTTATGTGGCTGCCTATGGCACTGCTTGCATTATTTTGTATTGGCTTCGGTGTATTTGCCACAAACTATGTGGTGCCTAAGTTATTTATGCCGGTTACAGGAGAATTCCAGTTTATGGGATTCTGGAATTCATCATTTGTATCACTGCTCGTTATTACCTCATTGATTCTCGGAGTTATCCTTTACCTGGCACTCAATCTGAAAAAATTCAGAAGAGAGGACAGCTTTATTGGCGGAGAGAAATTCCAGGATCGGGCAAGCTACCCCACAACTGAATTCTATAAGACTATTGTAGAGTTCAGGTTCTTCTCATGGATCTATCGGAAAGCTGAAGAGAAGTGGTTTGATATATACGATTTGTCGAAGAGATTTGTGCTCTGGGTGAGTCATCTGTTCAGTGAGGCACACACAGGAGTACTACCTGGCTATATTATCTGGGCATGTGCCGGATTAATTATTATGTTGCTCATTATGATATAAATAACATGATTTAGATGGAAATTACTATATCCATAATAACAGGTCTGATGATTCTTGGGGCATTGTATGCAATCCATGCAAAAGATCTGCTTTCAGCGGTTATTGCATGCGGCATTGTAGGCTATGGACTGGTGATCTGTTTTCTGCTTCTCAAGGCACCCGACCTGGCAATTGTCCAGATAGTTGTTGAGACGATCTCTCTCATCATAATGGTTGCTGTAGTGCTTGACAGTTCCAGAGAAGAGTTGTTTTCAAAGCCTGATGCACAGGGATATGTAACATCAATTACAGCTATTTTGTTTGTTGTGGTGTTGTTCTACTTTTTTAAGATCTCATTAGAGACTCTTGATGCTTTCGGACAAGGTTCTCTACGCATGGCGGCACATTATATTGAGGGAGCCACTGCAAAAACAGGGAGTGCCAACCTCGTTACAGGTGTGATCTTTGACTTCAGGGCTTACGATACACTTGGCGAAGCAACAGTACTAATTACTGCTGTACTGGGTGTAATAACAATATTAAGAATCAAAGGAAAAAAATAATGGTCTTTTTTGAATGATGAATGATGATTAACGATTTAAGATTTAAGAAGTGAGTTTGTAATAATATTTGTATGACTATTAATAAGATGAATAA
>CAZOZU010000253.1:1331-3974 GCA_964584355.1 uncultured Rikenellaceae bacterium | reverse complement strand
TAACGTGGTGAATTTCTTTCTGATTATTGATGACTTTCAGAAAATAAACAGAAGGAGAAAGATCTCGCATTGAGATAATGATTTCATTACCAGTTAGTTTTTTGTTTTCCAGCATTATTCCATTGATGTCATAAAGCTGGTACGACAAATCTCCAATATCATAATCCTCAACTTTCAGGGTAATGATATCGCTTGCAGGATTCGGGTAAGCCGAACAGCTAAGGTCGATACCTTTGGCATCCTCAAGTCCGGTTATAACTGAGATTTCGTAGGGCTGTTGAACTCCCTGGGCTACCGAACCATAAGTTATTGATGTGTTTGTGGTATAAACAACCTGTCCTACCGTATAGCTTGCTGTACCTCCTGCTCCGGTAGCATTACCGCCAGAGGCAGGGATACTGTTTTGTGCCCGTACCGGTATGCCGGATACGAACATACAAAGTACAAATAATGAAAAATAATATTTTTTCATGGTTCTCTTTCTCTTTATTTATGAGTTAATTTATATAATACTAATCATAGTCCTCGGAATTATGAGGTTGAAATTTTCCGGAAACGAATATTAAACGGATAATAGACAATTGCTTAATTGAGGTAATTGCCCATTAAGACAATTTTTTCTTATAGATAGATTTTTAAGATTTGTTGTGGTCCTTAGAAAAATTTAAATTTAGACTAAATTGAAGTTAAAGTCGAAATTAACATTAAATATTATTATATGCAAGTTTTTAAAATAATATTCAAGCAAAAAGCCTTACGCTGAGGGTGTCTCGAAAGCCTTTCTCTTGCCCCCTGCCCCCTATATCATAGGTGCGGATTGTAAATCCGCACCAGCAAAGTTTGGGGTGATGTTTTTTATTATCTTTGCAAACCGATCCGGAAATACATGAGCAATACAATAAATGAACTTCTTAATCAGGATGATTTTTCTAAAGATGATCTTGTCAGGCTTCTTCAGGCTGAAGGAGAAGACAAGCTTATGCTTTTTAAGAAATCTGCTGATGTAAAAGAACAATATATAGGGAAAAAGGTATGGCTAAGGGGATTAATCGAATTTTCAAATATATGCGGTAAGGATTGTATGTACTGTGGAATCCGGAAAAGCAATAAGAAACTTGAACGTTATAATTGTACTGACGAGGAGATACTTACATCTGCAAAATTTGCATATGAGAGCCGTTACGCTTCAATTGCCCTTCAGTCGGGAGAACTGGAAAGCGATAATTTTACAAACAGGATTGAAAGCCTGCTGTATAAGATAAAAGAGATCTCTGACGGGGAATTGGGAATTACATTATCTGTCGGGGAACAGGAACCGGAAGTATATAAAAAATGGTTCGATGCAGGAGCCCATCGCTATCTTTTAAGAATTGAAACATCAAATCCCGATCTTTACAGTAAGATACATCCAAACAATAAAAAACATGATTTCCGGAGAAGACTCGATTGTCTTAAAAGCCTTCAGGATATTGGATATCAGGCCGGTACCGGAGTAATGATAGGATTGCCATTTCAGACAACAGAAGATCTTGCTAACGACCTCTTGTTTATGCGAAACTTCGATATCGACATGGTTGGCATGGGTCCGTATATTGAACATGTTGACACACCACTCATAAAATATGCAGATCAATTACTGCCTCCGAAGGAGAGGTTTGAACTTACTCTTAAAATGATAGCTCTGCTGAGAATTATGATGAAGGACATAAATATGGTTGCCTCCACGGCACAACAGACGATAGACCCTGAAGGCAGGGAGAAATCAGTGGAGATAGGCGCCAATGTCATTATGCCCAATATAACACCGGGCCAATACCGGGACGATTACAGTCTTTATGCAAATAAGCCGGGAAGTGATAATATATACGATGATTCAGTTAGCAATCTCGAAGCCAGGCTTGCTCTTATCGATACAGAGATTATTTACGGTGAGTGGGGAGATACAGAGCATTATGAAAAAAGGCGGAAGGCAGAAGGCGGAAGGCAGAAGCTTTAGCGGTTAGGACCCAGCAACCAGGACCCAGCAACCAGGACCCAGCAACCAGGACCCAGCAACCAGGAACCAGCAAGAACCAGACTAAAAAACCATCTTTCTTACGTGAACTTGCTTTAGTGTTTTAAAGTCTCTTTCAAGCAGTTCGCGCTGTTTATTATCACCGGTTAATTCGAGAATAATCAGTCCGGCAGGTTCTCCGAAGAATGTCTCATTAACACCAAGACGGGTACGGATATTACATCCATAGGATGTCAGGATTTTCTGCACCGACTTAACAATTTCATATTCTTTGGGAATTAGTATCCCAAGTATTTCTGCCTCACTCTCATGTTCTTTTTCAGGTGCTTCTTTTTCAGAAGATGAAAAGAGCATTTCCCTGATTACTATTCCACCAAGTGGTTCAAGTTCCCCTGCAAGTTTTTCTGTGTCGGCCTCATGATCTTTCAGGTGGAGTATAATATAAGCCTCACGGCTGCATACATCATCTGATAATTCATGGAATCCCAGGCGGGTTGTAATGGCGTTTGAATAACGGGAAAGTATCTCCTGTGTAAGACCGGCTTCTTTTATACGGTCGACTATTTTTATTCCAAGTACTTTTATCATAATTAATGAAATGATTTAAAATTCTCATTCTTTTTCCGCTG
>CAZOZU010000253.1:0-1231 GCA_964584355.1 uncultured Rikenellaceae bacterium | reverse complement strand
CGTTGCACCTTAAAAATACAGATCTCTTTCGCCTTTTTTTATTCGGTCAAGTTTTTCTCTTGTATTCTTTTCTACACCAGGATCCAGCTTAACCAGGTTATGTTCAATCACCTTCCACCCTTTTTCAGCTACATCTTCCGGAGCATAATCGCATATATATTCCGAAAGGGTAAGTATAGCATTGGGTGTACAAAATCTTTTTATAAAACCCGGAACTGAGAACTCCATAAAGTGTTCTCCTGTTCTGCCCACCCTGTAACAGGATGTACAAAAAGAAGGGATATAGTCATTGTCAAGCAGTTCATCAATCACTTCTGCCAGTGAACGGGCATCGTTAATCCTGAATTGTTCACGGTTCAGGTTCTGAGCCTCATTCTGTGATTCCGAATATGATCCAATCTCCAGCTTTGTACCTCCGTCTATCTGTGAAACACCATATTGCATTACTTCTTTTCTGACGTCAGGTGCTTCTCTTGCCGTAAGTATAAGTCCTGTATATGGTACAGCCAGCCTTAATATAGCTACCAGTTTCGTAAAATCCTCATCGCTGGTTTGATATTTCCCGTTAATATTCAGACTCATGGCATCTTTCAGACGGGGGAATGATATTGTATGAGGACCAACATCATAGCATGCTTCGAGGTGGTTTGTATGACGTATCAGGCCCATCACTTCAAATCGCCAGTCATAGAGTCCGAACAGTGCACCAATCCCCACATCATCAATACCTGCCTCCTGGGCTCTGTCAAGAGCTGTGATACGCCATTCATAATCTCTCTTTTTACCTGAGAGGTGATACCATTTATAGGCTTCAGGGTGATATGTTTCCTGAAATACCTGGTATGTTCCAATCCCTGCATCTCCAACGGTCCTGAAACCCTCTATATCCTGGGGAGCAGCATTGATGTTCACACGTCGTATCTCACCCCGGCCTTTTTTAATCCCATATACAAGCTTTACCGTATGGGCAATATATTCTGCCGAGTATTCGGGATGTTCACCATAAACCAGTATAAGCCTCTTTTGACCGTTGTCTTCGAGAGCCTCAACCTCTTTAACTATCTCCTCATCACTGAGTGTCTTACGTATGGCATCCTTATTTGATGTTCTGAATCCGCAATACTGACAATTATTAGTGCATTTGTTCCCGATATAAAGTGGGGCAAAAAGGACTATCCTGTTTCCATATACTTTTTCTTTCAGCTCTTTTGCTCCCTGTTTTATTTCATCG
>CAZOZU010000252.1:0-3976 GCA_964584355.1 uncultured Rikenellaceae bacterium | reverse complement strand
CCGCATTTGTTTTACCTGCATTGGCATCACTTCCGGCACCCGGTTCAGTCAGGCAATAAGATCCAATGTATTCAGCCACAGCAAGTTTTGGCACATAATGTTGCCGCTGGTAGTCGTTTCCATAATAGACAATGGGAAGTGTTCCTATTCCACTATGTGCCATATATGCAACAGAGAATGAATAACCGGCTCCGGCTGTTTCGGCAACAAGCATTTGTGTAACAAAAGACTGGCCGAATCCACCGTATTCTTCCGGTACCGGGATTCCTGTTAGTCCAAGTTCACCCGATTTCTTTAACAACTTTTTCATAAGTTCCCTGTCGCTTTTTTCAAGATCAGCCATAACAGGATAAACTTCAGCTTCAAGAAAATCGCGACATGACTGGGCGATCATCATTTGCTCTTCATCGAATTCTTCAGGTATGAAAATATCTTTGGCATTAGTTTCATTAACCAGAAATTCTCCGCTTTTCAGGACATTTTTGTTTTCCATTATTTTACGATATTTAAATTCTTTGTTCCTTATTAACTGTTTTCGGTTATGGCTATTTAATTGCCAATTGCCAACTGCCAACTGTTATAATTTCAAAGCTTCTGCTACCAGTTCCGCGATATCCAGGTTTTTTACCTCTTCTTCCCTGTTTTTATATTTCAATCCGTCTGTAATCATCGTCATACAGAACGGACAGGCAGTTGCAATCACTGAGGCTCCTGTTTTTAGTGCATCTTCGGTTCTTTCCAGAAAGATCTCCTTATCACCCATTTCTGCCTCCTTGAACATCTGTGCCCCTCCTGCCCCACAACATAATGCAAATCTTTTGTTTCTATCCATTTCTACAAAGCCGGGAGTAAGATTTTTTAGAATTAAGCGCGGTTCATCATAGATATTGTTTCCTCTACCAAGATAACAAGGATCGTGATAAGTAATCGTTACATCTTTAAAAAATCCGGAATCAAGTTTCAATTTTCCCTCTTCAATAAGCTTATTTAGTAACTTTAAGTAGCTGATCACTTCATATCTGCCTCCAAGATCCGGATATTCATTTTTAAAGATATTAAAGCAATGAGGACAAATAGTAATGATCTTTTTTACTGAGTACCTTTCGAAGGTTTCAATAACCTGTAATGCCTGCATCTGGTAAAGCATCTCATTTCCGGCGCGACGAGCAGGATCTCCGGTGCATGTCTCTTCCTTCCCCAACACGGCATAGCTGATATTCAGATGTGTCAGTATTTTCACAAATGCCCTGACAACCTTTTTATACCGGTCATCAAATGCTCCTGCACATCCTACCCAGAAAAGGAATTCGCATTTTTCTCCCCTGGAAAACAGGTCCGCCATTACTGGAATTTCATTCTTTTGGGAGTTCATTTTGATATCTGCCTAAAATTAGATTTTATTTATGCCTAAACTCAAGGTTATGTGCCCAAAGAAGTCTATCTTCCTTAGAATATTGCCAGGGAGCTCCATTATTTTCGATATTTGAAAAAATTGCATTCAGCTCTGCAGGTGCAGCAGCTTTTTCCATCACCAGGTACCTGCGCATTTCAATTATCATTCCAAGGGGATTAATGTTGACCGGGCATTCGGTGGTACAAGCATTACATGTTGTGCAAGCCCATAACTCTTCTGCCGTAATAACATCAAGTAATGACTTGTCATCGGTGAATTCAATTCCATGTTTCCTTACATTCCTGCCAATATATTCAAGCCTGTCGCGTATATCCATTACTACCTTCCTCGGAGACAGCTTTTTACCAGTAAGATTAGCCGGACATCTCGAAGTGCATCGACCGCATTCGGTACATGTATATGCATCCATAAGGACTTTCCAGTTGAAGTCCCTGCAATCCCTTGAACCAAACTGTCCAATATCTTCATCTCCTCCTGTTACATCAGTTTCAATATTCCCTGAAAGCATCATTTTTACTTCCTTGGTAATTGAAGGCATATGAATCATCTTTCCTGGCGGATCAAGCCTGGAATAATAGACATTCGGAAATGAGAGAAAAACATGAAAGTGTTTTGAATATGGAATATAATTGAGGAATGCCAGCACACCAATAATGTGAAACCACCAGCAAAATCTTTCCATGAAAACAAGTGTTCCATTTGAGAATCCTGAAAACAATGGCTGTATTAATCCGCTGAGAAAAAAATATCCAACATTTGCATAATGGGTACCATGACGCATCTGAAGAATCCCATCGCTTGCATTCATGACAAGAATTGCGCTCATAAGGAAAAGTTCTGTGACAAGAATTATATTGGCATCGGAACGAGGCCATAATTTCATCTCACTATTCCAGAACCTCCTGACTCTGATAATATTCCTCCTTGCCAGGAATACAAGGCATCCGAATATAACTGCAATCCCAAAGATTTCAAAAGAGGATATTAATACCGGATACAAACCTCCAGTAAAAGAAAAAAACCTGTGTGTTCCGAATATTCCGTCAATAAGGATCTCAAGCATTTCGATATTCACTATGATAAATCCCACATATACGAAAATATGCATAATTGCAGCTACGGGGCGGGTTATCATTTTTGACTGACCTATAGCAACTTTCGCCATCAACTTCCACCTTTGAATCTTATTGTCATTAATTTTAAGTGGTTTTCCCAGTTTTATTTCCCGGGAGATATTCCGTACCTCGAAGTAAAACAATCCGGCAGCAAATAAAAGTACGATAATAAAAATCAGGTTGGGGATCATATCAAGTTATTTTCCGATTAAACGAATTAACCTTTTTATCATTGATAAATCAGGATTTCATCTTCTTTACCGTTTCAATCAATTTTGGTAACACCTTGAACGCATCTCCAACGATTCCATACTCTGCAGCCTCAAATATGGGAGCATCCTTATCAGTATTAATAGCAACAATACATTTTGATCCGTTTATCCCTGCCAGATGCTGTATTGCGCCGGAAATACCAACTGCAATGTACAGGTTGGGAGCGATTATCTTGCCTGTCTGGCCAGTATGCTCGCCAATTGGTCTCCATCCCTCATCTGCTACAGGACGGGAGCAGGCCGTAGCGGCATCAAGAAGTCCTGCCAACTCTTCAATAGGGCCCCAATTGTCAGGTGATTTCATCCCTCGCCCACCAGACACAACAATATCGGCATCCGTAAGAAGTATCTTGCCTGTCTGCTTCTTAATATCCTTTACTTTAGTTTTTACCAGTGAGGCATCAATAGCAATATCTGTTTTTTCAATTGACGCATTATCAGGAGTCTTCAGAAGCTCAAAGGAGTTCTGGGCAAGTGTGAGTATTTTAATATCCGATTTTATAACAACGTGGGCAAATGCATTGCCTGAATAGGTTTTTTTATAAACAGTGAATGGACTTGTTTTAAGAGGCAGCCTTGTTACACCTGATCCTACTCCGGCTTTTAATCGTACTGACAACCTGGGGGCTATTGCTTTCCCGGCGTTATTATTTGAGATTACTATCACCGATGCATTTTCTTTCAGTGCTATATCTGAAATCACATATGAATAAACCTGACTATCGAGTATATTCAGTAATTCATTATCAATAGATATGACCTTCCCGGCTCCATATTCCCCAAGTTTCTTAAGTTCCGATTCTTCAACCTTACCTATTGAAAGAGCTGTTACACTGGTATTGATCATTTTTGCTACTTCTGATGCATACGAGACAAGTTCAAAAGTGAGTTTTTTAAATTTCCCATCCCAGTTTTCTGTATATACTAATACTGACATATTTATAATAGTTTATTTATTATCAAATTATTTTTGCTTCATTCTGAAGCAGTTCTATAAGTTGTCCTGGATTTTCAGCATCAACAAATTTACATGCTGCTCTTGGTGCAGGTTTTTCTAAAACCGCAACTTCTGTCATCGGTTCAATACTCAGGGGTTCTACCAATTTCAGAGGTTTTGTCCTTGCCATCATAATCCCTCTCATTGCTGCTATACGGGGTTCTTTTGCTATTCCCTT
>CAZOZU010000251.1:0-3980 GCA_964584355.1 uncultured Rikenellaceae bacterium | reverse complement strand
TATCAATCCCGAGAGTATTAAATTCTTTAAGTGATATATTTTTCTGGATTATCATCTTATTCCCCTGCGCAGTAAAAATATGCTTTTTGTGTCAACCGTAAACTGAATTTGTCATTTTGTTAATTTTTTCTGCAAAATACTTGACTTGTATTATTTAAAGTTATGTTTTTGTAAAGTTTAATAAATATAAAGTATATAAAATATTGATAATCATGAGTTACAAATCTAAAATCAGAATGTCTATAGGATGGATTTACCCAATTGGTATTTTTTCATCTTATATATTTATATTACTCGAATTCGGGCTGCGGAGGCTTCTCAGGCAAGGAGGTGATGAATTTGACGGGTTACCATATATTACGATTATACTGGTTGCACTAATGTTCATTGTACTGGGTATTGTACAGTGGTTTCGCTACAGGAACTGGATCTACCCGGTGCTAGGTTTCCTAATAGGCATAACTACAGCACAGGTTTCAGTCATATTTCCGCATCATAATACTCCGGAGATCTTTAAACTGACTTATTTTATATGTTTTATACTTATCATTCTCTTTATTATTATAAACTGGACCTCATTTTACAGTCATGAGAGATTTGAAACAAACTCGAGGAGGTTGTTTCGACTTGCATCAGAAAGGATTTATAAGACTGAAGATGGTTATACTGAGAGGCCATATTCAGGAAGAAAAGCAGACTGCACAAAGGATGAATTGCTAGGCTTTGTCAGGTTTCTTGATTACTATAAAAAAGGACTTGAATCACGAATTATAATTGAATTAAAATCAACTAAATAACTACAGAAACCAGAATGTTGAACTTAATATTATCGCCATGAAAAGAAATTACAAATTTATCAAGTACATTACTGTTATCTGCTCTATCCTTTTTTCAGGATTTGCAGGTGCACAGGATTCAAATCCCTGCAAAACAGGAGGACAGACCTGTTATTTCGGGGTTGAAATAAACAATACCCTTTGTGGATATTCTACTGAAACTTACTGTGACGGCATTCTGAACGGTAAAAAAATCAGGTATGAGTATTCAGATGTAACACTTAAATTATCTCTTCTTGGCGCAGCTATGGATGCCGGATTCAGATGGACCTGTGCCATTGATCCGGTAACACAGCGGGTAGTGGAGATTAAAGTGGATATAATTAACGGTGAATCGGTTGGGACTTCTATAACGAAAATAAACAACGATACTGCTTATTTTAACAGTCCGGCTTCAGGGTTAAAAAAAGTCATTGACCTGGATCCCGATGTGATCATTACTTCTCAAATGAGGTATCCTCATCTTTACAATGATTTTATGATTAAAAAGGCTTCAGAAAAGCAGTATAAGGTATATGAACCGGTTAAGGGAGAAGTAATTGAAAAAAATATGTCAGGAAATCAGATGAAAACATAGTACTGGGTGATTCTACTTTTGAAGCTCTGGTCTTGGAAGAGACAGACTTTTCATCAGGTGTCAAATCAATGATGTGGTTCAATAAAGCAGACGGTTTTCATATAAAAACTCTTGCGGCTGGAAGAAATATCTATTTAGCTGATAAGTCAGTTACGTCCAAAATAGCTATAGGTAACCTCGACAATGAATTAATTGCCAAGGTTGAAAAGAAAATACCGGACATAAGAAATGTAACCATGCTCAAGGTAAAGGCAAAGGTCAATTCCTATACAGAAAACCTGTCTGTTGAATCACAGAATTTCCCGGGACAAAAGTTTGAAGGCACAGTCAATGGAGCCGGTTATAAGCAATTCAGGTATTGATGCCGGTCTCAGAAAATATGATGAAATCAAGAATTCCGGAAACAGTTATTATCTTTTTTCTGAACATATGCTGCACCAGCTTGGACATAGCCTTTTAAAGGAAGACAGGATTGATGATGCAATAAAGGTTTTTGAGAAAAATGTTCAAGAATATCCCGGATCATTCATGGTAAATGATGCCCTGGCAGAAACGTACCTGCAAAAAGGTGAAAACGAACTGGCTGTTGAATATTTTAAAACAGCAGTAGAGTTAAATCCGGAATATGATTATGGCAGACAAATGATATAAGAACTAGAATTTAAAAAATAGCAATATGTATTTCCGTCGTAAGCTTAAACAGGATTTTAATATTACAGGTTTTATTCCTGCACTTATCTGTCTTTTTATTGGTGCTGTAATCTGGGCTTTGATTGGACCTAAGGAAGCTTTATTATCTGTAGCCGCTTTTTTTATCCTCTATGCAGGATTCTCATTCTGGGCATATATCCGGACACGCAATCTCAGTTACCTTGCAGCATCTCTGTGGCAGATGTTGGTTGGGTTTTTCCTTGTTACCAGGCCAAAGTATCCATTAATACTGGCACCGGATCTTAAAATATCTGAAATTATAGTTGTTTTATTGCTGGCTACAACTGTCTGGCTTGTCTATCTTTTATTTACAAAACAGGCAAAATGGAAAGGTCGTGAAGTATTTGAACTTGCTTCAATTACTATCGAACCTCAGCCTGACGGATTCACTGAACGTCCCCGTCCTGCAGGAAAAACTAATTATTCGAAGGACGAGCTTATGGGATTTGCAGAATTCCTGAGTCGTAATCTGATTGCAATGCCTTACCTCGAAGAAAATCGTATAGTGTTAGTTCCGGTAAAAATGGATGATGAATTTAATTACATGTTTAAGCCTGAAAAGTTCAGGCACAGCAGGAGTTGGATTGCATTTGACTTCCAGGGAAATGTCACTGTAAATATTTCACGCAAGGATTACATTGACTATAAGGAAGAACTCTCATTTGATGACCTTTGTGAAAACCTGGCAAAAATATTCATTCAGTTTATGGAGTATTATCGCAAAGGCGAAGCAGATAGAATTATATATCAGCTTAGTGAACTCGGATTAGGATTAACGTATTAATGACTGGGGAAAGTGGACTTTAAAGATGCAGCAAAAATGGGTTCTTGTCTTTCAAGAGATTATGCTGAAGATCTCTTCAGGCTTCTTGTTACATACACAAGCATATCTGCATCGGAAGCAGCTTCACGCTTGAATCTGCATATAAAGACCATTCAGGATTTTCTTGAAGATATGTATGATCTTATGATCCTTGAAAGGGAAGAAGTGTATGAAGGAAAGAGACCATATTTCAGGTATTCATTAAAAGCAATAAAAATCTCTTTCGAGATAGATCTTGAGAAACTTGCTGGTGAAGAAGAAGTCTCTGATTCAAGATTGAATCTGAAAATAAGGGAAATAAAAAATGCAAATGCCATGTTTACTACTTCACGAAGCAATGATTACATAAGCAGTGTTGTGATATGGATGGGAGAGGGAAGAAGCAGAACAGAAAGGAAGATAAACCTATCCTTACCCCAGGGAAAATTCCTTTTTCATCTTCCTTTTCCCACAGCAGAATCGTTGTCTGTTTCAGAAATAATGAGAAAATCATGTGTCGATGATGCTAATATTGCTGAAATTATTGATATTATTGATGTTTTGATAGAATATGGTGTTATAGAAAAAAGTAACTAGTAATAAATATATCTTTTTATGAGTATAATAGAACTCGAAAATATTACCAAAAGCTATGGTAATCACACAGCCGTCGATGATCTGTCGCTGCAGATCCCGAAAGGTAGTATCTATGGTTTTATTGGGCCGAATGGGTCGGGAAAAACTACTACTATCAGGATGATAATGAATATCCTTTATCCTGATAAAGGTAAGATATTTATTTCCGGAGAAGAGCATACAGGAAGCCGGCATGATAACATCGCGTATCTTCCCGAGGAGAGAGGTCTTTACAGGAAGATGAAGGTAAAGGAGCTGGTTTCTTTTTATGGTGAGTTGAAACATGTTAAAAAACCTTCAGTTGAAGCCGATTACTGGCTTGAAAGGTTCGATCTCGCCAAATGGAGCAATAAGAAAGCAGAAACACTCAGCAAGGTAATG
This sequence comes from uncultured Rikenellaceae bacterium, assembly GCA_964584355.1. Lineage (GTDB taxonomy): Bacteria > Bacteroidota > Bacteroidia > Bacteroidales > VadinHA17 > LD21. The sequence continues at coordinate 37 of CAZOZU010000251.1, read as the reverse complement.
AGCCAGAAACTTCAGTTCATCATTGAAGTAATAAGCA
>CAZOZU010000250.1:0-3988 GCA_964584355.1 uncultured Rikenellaceae bacterium | reverse complement strand
CCTATATTTGTAATTACCGTTACAATGGGATTTATGATGTTTGTTGAATCGAGCCTCCCTCCCATCCCGGTTTCAATTACAGCCACATCGACATTTGCCCTGGCAAAATAATCGAATGCCATGGCAACAGTCATCTCAAAGAAAGAAGGACTCACTTTTTCAATTATAGCCTGATTATTTTTAACCCATGAAGTTACCTCCCCTGAGGGGATCATTTTACCGTTTACCCTTATTCTCTCCCTGAAATCCTTAAGGTGAGGAGATGTATAAAGCCCTGTTTTATAACCTGCTTCCTGTAAAACAGAAGCGATCATATGCGATACTGATCCTTTACCGTTGGTGCCCGCAATATGAATAGTCTTATATTTTGTATGAGGATGACCAAAATGATCATCCATTGCAAGCGTATTTAACAGATTGTCTTTATATGCCGGTTTGCCTATACGGTGATATGCCGGAAGCTGAGAATATAGGAATTTTATTGTTTTGCGATAATTCATTGGATCAGGTGTTCAGAGTAAAATAATGTGGGATTAATTGTCATTCAATTTTAAGTAATCCCGGCACTCAAATCTCCGGACTACAAATTAACATACTTTCAACATGCTTACCAATTAATACCATATTTTCGCTATTTTTGCATTCGGCAGAAGCATGAGCGGCTAATTATATTTTATTGATTATAAAGAATATAGGTATGGCAAAAAAAACAAACAAGAAGTTTTTTATTATAGACACCAATGTACTTCTTCATGATTACAAATGCATTTATAATTTTGAAGAGAATGATGTGATAATTCCTATTGTTGTTCTTGAGGAGCTTGATAAATTCAAGAGAGGTAATGATTTAATCAATTTCCATGCGAGGGAATTTACAAGAGAACTTGATAAACTATCGGGTGATATGCTGCTGACAGCAAATATTCCCCTTGGCAAAAACCGTGGCAACCTTCATATTGAGACAGGTAAGGATTTCTCAGAAAAAGTGAATGAATCATTTCCTGAAAGAACGTCTGATCACAGGATACTGGCTATTGCAGAATATGTATGTAATGCAAATAAAAACAAAACTGTTGTACTTATCACTAAGGATATAAATCTTCGCATGAAGGCTAAGTCTTTGGGGATTATGGCACAGGATTACCAGAACGACAAAGTTGCAAATATTGATGAACTGTATAAAGGCATTAAGGTACTTGAAGGAATTGACCATGAATTGATCAACAAGCTTTATGAGGTTCCTGAAGGCATATCTTCAGATGAGTTCAATCTTGAACCCGAAATTAAAGGTCACCAGTTTTACATAATGAAGAATAACGGAGCAAGTGCATTGGCTCATTATAATCCTGTTAACAAGCTTTTTAACAGGGTGATAAAACAGACAACTTACGGTATTGATCCGAGAAATGCTGAACAAACATTTGCATTGGAAGCCCTTTCCAATCCTGACATTCAGCTTGTTTCTCTTACCGGCAAAGCAGGAACAGGAAAAACCCTACTTGCTCTTGCAGCTGCTCTTGCCCAACATAAAAGGTACAAGCAAATCTTTCTTGCCCGTCCGATAGTTCCTCTGGCCAACCGTGATCTGGGTTTTCTTCCTGGTGATATCAAGGAAAAAATGGATCCTTATATGCAGCCACTTTATGATAATCTCACAGTTATAAAACATAAATTCAGCCACCAGAGCCCTGAATTCATGCGTATTAACGATATGGTGAAAGAAGAAAAACTTGTTATTACTCCACTTGCTTACATAAGAGGAAGAAGTCTTTCCAGTATATTCTTTATTGTTGATGAAGCACAAAATCTGACGCCACATGAGATAAAAACTATAATTACACGTGCCGGAGAAGACACAAAAATGGTATTCACAGGAGATATAGAACAAATTGACTCCCCATACCTCGATACCGCTTCAAACGGATTGAGTTATCTTTCTGATAAGATGAAAAACCAGGAGATCTTTGCTCATGTCAATCTGGTAAAGGGAGAACGCAGCTTTCTGGCAGAACTTGCAAGTAAATTATTGTAATATAGAATTCTTTCAATTAAGATTACGATCACAAATTATAATTAAACAGACCTTATGATGAAAAGTAAATCAGTTTCCGTAATTATACTCATGGCCCTGACACTGGCAATTGTACCATTGAGTTTATCCGCCCAACCGAAATCTGTAAAAGCCAAGAGTAACAAAACAAATAAGCTCGCAGAAGCGTGGAATGAATAACCCGACCAAAAAAAGGATTGCCTTACATACACTTGGCTGCAAGCTGAATTTTGCCGAGACCTCAGCCATATCAAGATTATTTGCTGAGGATCAGTTTGAAAGAGTACCCTCAACACAACAAGCTGATATATACATTATTAATACATGTTCCGTTACTGATACAGCTGATAAAAAATGCCGTCAGGCAATAAAAAGATTTATTCATCGCTCACCAGATGCCTTTATTGCAGTTGTGGGATGCTATGTTCAGCTTAAACCACAAGAAATATCATCAATACCAGGTGTGGATCTTGTTCTGGGTTCAAATGAAAAATTTGATATCTCATATTACCTCTCAGATTTAAGAAAGAGAAATAAACCGGAAGTCCGTTCCGCTGCCCTCTCTTCATCTGACCCATTCATGAATGCATATTCTGCTGGCGACAGAACCCGCTCATTTTTAAAAGTCCAGGACGGGTGTGATTATGGATGTTCCTATTGCACAGTCCCCCTGGCAAGAGGCCATAGCAGAAATCCTGACATAACAACACTGGTTAATGAAGCTTCAATAATTGCAGATAAAGGTATAAAAGAACTGGTACTGACAGGTGTTAACATAGGCGATTTCGGCAAATCAACCGGAGACACATTCGCAGAACTCTTAAAAGAACTGGTTAAGGTGCCGGGTATTGAAAGGATAAGATTATCATCGATAGAGCCAAATCTTCTCTCTGATGAAATTATTGATTTTGTACAGGTCAGCAACAAAACAGTTCCTCATTTTCATATCCCGCTGCAAAGCGGATGTAATAAAATTCTCAAATTAATGAGAAGAAGATATGACAGGGAGCTCTTTGCCAACAGGGTTAAAATGATAAAAGAGAAAATTCCTGCCGCCGGTATCGGGGCTGATGTAATAACCGGTTTCCCGGGAGAAACAAATGATGATTTTGAAGATACATTTTCTTTTATTGAAAAACTACCTGTTACCTATCTGCATGTATTTACATTCTCGGAAAGACCAGGAACTAAAGCGGCCGGATTCCCGGCCAAAGTGAAGCATGAAGAAAAGGAGAAAAGAAGCAGGATATTAATTTCACTTTCTGAATTAAAACATAATCAGTTCATGAAGCTGAACATTGGAAAAACAGCAGATGTTCTTTTTGAAAAAACACGTAGGCATGAAATGATAAGTGGTTTTACAGGTAATTATTTAAGGGTTGAATACCCATGGCAGTCCGGACTGGCAGGAGAAATAAAAAAAGTAAGGATGACCAATATATCACCTTCAGGTAAAATGATTGTTGAATTAATGAAATAATAAATGATTGGTTACAAAAATATTTGTACTGAAAGTGTGGATGCAATTCACGAAACAGGTATTTTCATTGAGAAGGAATTATCAAGTTATGATAATGAGAAGACAGAAAGCAAAGGCATAAATAATTTTGTGAGCTATGTTGATAAGAGAGCTGAGGAGATGCTGGTTGAAAGGCTTGGATCTATCCTGCCTGAAGCAGGATTCATCACGGAAGAGGGCACCTCTTCAAAAAAAGGAGAAAAATATTGCTGGGTAATTGATCCCCTTGACGGCACCACAAATTTCCTGCATGGGCTGCACCCTTATGCAATTAGTGTAGCTCTCATGGAAGATAATGAAATAGTTATCGGGATTGTATATGAAGCAGGGGGTGATGAGATATTTACATCATGGAAAGATGGAGGTACATGGCTAAATGATAAACCTGTTCATGTATCTGATGCTCCTGCCCTTGCACA
>CAZOZU010000249.1:0-3989 GCA_964584355.1 uncultured Rikenellaceae bacterium | reverse complement strand
TATTACCATATAAATGCTTCGGGGTCCATCCATTTATTGTGCAAACGCAATACCTGTTCAATAACATCTCTCACACACCCTTCACCTCCTTTTTTATCAGAAATATATATAGCGATCTGCTTTATTTCACTATCGGCATCAGAAGGACAAACAGGGATGCCGGCAGTTTTCATAACACCGAAATCCGGAATGTCATCACCCATAAAGAGAATATCAGAATCATCAAGACCATGTTTTTCCTTAAAAGCATTATAATGATCAATCTTTGATTTACTGTTAAGGTAGATATCTTTAACACCAAGCATCTTCAGTCTTTTCATATATTCTTTTGAATTGCTCCCTGATATTATCCCTACATGATAGCCTTTTTTCACTGCAAGCTGTACTGCATATCCATCACGCAGGTTTATTGTTCTGTTTGGTAATCCAAATGAATTAAGACTTATTGTCTGTAGTGAAAGAACTCCATCGATATCAAAAATAAATGCCTTTACCTTTACAAGCTCCTCCTTAAAATTTGCCATTACAATTATTTTTTGTAGTGCTTAATTATTGATTCTGTTACCTCCTTATATATGTTTTGTAATTGAGGTGAGAAAGATAATAAATCCATCTGTTTTGCTATAGTATTCTTGTCATTTCGTACCGCAGGACCCGTTTGTGATTGATCAGGACCCAATTCCCGGGCTTTTGAAACGGTTTCCATAATAAGAGGTTCAAGAACCTCATATGATAATCCTGTTTTGGATACAATTTCCTTTCCTGCTGTGAGCATATGATTTACAAAGTTACAGACAAAAACTGCAGAAAGGTGTAGCAGCCTACGGCTCTCTTTATCAACAACATAGGCTTTCCCGCCAATAGATTCTGCAAGGGTTTTAAGCATAGTCTCCATTTGAGGATTGTTTGTTTCGATAAAAATGGGAAGATCACTGAATGATATTTTCCTGTTTTTGGAGAATGTCTGTAAGGGATAAAACACACCTCTGTTTTTTAAGCGGGAAGGAAACACTTCCAGGCCAAAGCTTCCTGCTGTATGAGCAATCGGAGTATTTTCAGGACATTTTATATTTTCCAGAACCATATTCAACTTATGATCCGGAACTGCGACAATTATAATATCAGACTTGTGATCAAAAACAAGGCTTTCAGACCAGGATGCTTCACATTCATGAGCCAGTAGTTTTGCACTGGTCTGAGATTCAGCAACAATATGCTGAATATTAATACCCCTGGAATACATCTCTCTGCAGAGAGCTCCGGCCACCCTGCCTGCACCTGCAAAGGATAAACTATATTGTGCCATGGGGAGGTTTACTTTTTGCCGTACAAATAGGACTTCATACCGGTGATCTGAATATTATAGATCTTATAATATGAATAATAGTAGGAATTACTTCTTTGCATCATATAGGTGCAATCCCAAAAAACATCTCCTGATATCAGCAACTGTTCTTCTCCGGTCAGATCGGTATATGTAGAATACATCTCTTCAGGATTGCAGAAAATGTATGTATCGTAATAAATTCCGTTATAAATTGCAAAAGAAGCACTTTGACCGTTCGAACTGTATGATATTGATGAATAATCCATCAGTTCGTTGTCAATTGAAAAGAGAATATCTTTTCCGCAACCACATTTTACCTGCTTCTTGCAACCCTGAAAAAATAATACCGGGAAAATTATAATTGCACTGATAACTATTTTCCGGATAAAGTATGATGTCATTTATTTTGTTTTTCTATATAACTTACAAAGTAAGCTTATATTTCATTGATTACAAAAAATAAAGCCGTCAAACCCTATGTTTGACGGCTTTTCATTGGAGTTATGGATAACTCAGGCCTGGGCTGTCGGGCCACCGAAACTCAGTGGCATAACAGGCCCCGACCCTTTTACTTCTTTTATTGTTCCATGAACTGCTTCATATTTTGCAATATTATCCTGCATGGCTGTCGAAAGTCTTTTAGCATGTTCAGGTGTAAGGATTATTCTGGATTTCACCCTGGCTTTATTTATGCCTGGCATTATCCGTATAAAGTCAACTACAAATTCCGAAACTGAATGAGTTATCACTGCCAGATTTGAATATACACCCTGGGCGACATCTTCATTAAGTTCAATATTAATCTGATTTTGTTCCTTTTGTTCTGCCATTATACTATGTTTTAATTTACTTTGCTACATCAGTTTCAGTTGTCTCAACTTCTTCTGATTCCTGTTCATTACTCATAAGGTTTTCATACTCCTCGAGTGATCCTACTATAATGCTGTTATAATCACGTTGTCCTGTGCCAGCCGGAATAAGGTGACCAACAATCACATTTTCTTTAAGTCCTTCAAGCTTATCAACCTTGCCCAGTATGGCCGCTTCGTTAAGTACTTTGGTTGTTTCCTGGAATGATGCAGCTGAGAAGAAACTATTTGTCTGAAGTGCTGCTCTTGTTATTCCCTGAAGTACCTGACTTGAGGTTGCAGGGATGGCATCCCTGGCTTCGACAATCTTCAGGTCTTTACGTTTTAAAACGGAATTATCATCTCTCAGCTTGCGGGCTGTTACTATCATCCCGGGGTGAAGAGTCTGGGAATCTCCTGAATCAAGTATATACTTCTTACCATAGATCCAGTCGTTTTCATCCATAAAGTCAAGCTTGTCAACTATCTGACGTTCAAGAAATTTCGTGTCGCCCGGATCGACTATCTCAACTTTACGCATCATCTGCCGGACTATTATTTCAAAATGCTTGTCATTTATCTTTACACCCTGCAGACGATATACTTCCTGTATCTCATTAACAATATATTCCTGCACCTTTGTTGGTCCTTTTATTGACAGGATATCAGAGGGAGTTATTGCTCCGTCAGATAGTGCAATACCAGCTTTTACATAATCGTTTTCCTGGACAAGTATTTGTTTTGACAGGGGGACAAGGTATTTTTTCACCTCATCGGTTTTGGATTTTATTGTTATCTCCCTGTTACCTCTTTTTATTTTCCCAAATGTTACTTCACCATCGATTTCTGAAACGATTGCAGGATTTGAGGGGTTACGTGCCTCGAACAGTTCTGTTACCCTGGGCAGGCCACCGGTAATGTCACCTGATTTTCCGACAGCACGGGGTATTTTTGCCAGCACTTCACCTGCTGTAATAGTCTTGTTAACCTCAGCAACCAGATGAGATCCAACCGGCAGGTTATATAACCTAAGCTCTTCACCTTTGGGTGATAATATTTTGACAGCCGGGTTTTTGGTTTTATCCCTGCTTTCAATTATTACCTTTTCCTTAAAACCTGTCTGCTCATCTGATTCTTCACGATAAGTAACACCTTCTAAAAGGTAGTCAAATCCAATCTTTCCTGTTACTTCTGAAATGATAACTGCATTGAACGGATCCCATTCGCAGATTAGTTTTCCTTTTTCAATTTCCTTTCCAGGTTTAACATAAAGTCTCGAACCATATGGAATTGAATGAGTTGTAAGGGCAATACCGGTTTTCTTGTCAAGTATCCTTAATTCTGCCAGACGTCCAATAACTATATCGATACTGCCTGTTTCATCTTTCCTTGTTACTGACCGTAATTCATCAATCTCGGCGATACCTGAATAACGAGCTATCAGCCTGGATTCGGTTGTGATATTTGAAGCTGTACCACCCACGTGGAATGTACGGAGTGTAAGCTGTGTTCCCGGTTCGCCTATACTCTGGGCAGCTATTACACCAACTGCTTCACCTTTCTGAACCATTAAGCTTGTTGCCAGATTACGGCCATAACATTTTGCACAGACTCCTTTTTTTGATTCACAGGTAAGTACTGACCGGATCTCAACCTGCTCAATAGGAGATTCTTCTATTCTTTTTGCAAGTTCTTCTGTTAATTCTTTTCCGGCTTCTACAATAAGTTCACCTGTAAGAGGATGGTATACATCATGAACTGTAGTTCGTCCCAGTATTCTTTCATACAGTGACTCAACGACCTCTTCGTTCTTT
>CAZOZU010000248.1:0-3997 GCA_964584355.1 uncultured Rikenellaceae bacterium | reverse complement strand
AATATTTACCTGGTCAACGTATCAATATAGTTATTGACAGACTAATAATAACTCACTCGGAGGATAATTTCAGCAGGGCGGCCGATTCCGCCCAGACAGCTTTTCAAACCGGCAAGGGATACTGCCAGGTATTAATTGTTGAAGAAAACGGAGTAAGGAGAGAGAGTTTTTCAAATAAATTCGAGGCTGACGGTATACAGTTTGAAGAACCGTCTGAATATCTTTTCAGTTTCAATAACCCGATAGGTGCCTGTCCTGTTTGCGAAGGATACAGTAAAATTATTGGTATTGACGAAAACCTTGTAATCCCTGATCAAAATCTTTCTGTATATGATGATGCCATTGCATGCTGGAGAGGTGAAAAAATGAAAAAATGGAAAGAGCGTCTTATCAGCAACTCCAGTCTTTTTGATTTCCCTATACATAAGCCATATTACCAGCTTGCTGAAGAGCAGAAAGAGCTTCTATGGAAAGGAAACAAATATTTTTATGGTTTGAACCGTTTTTTTCAGCATCTGGAAGATAAGAAATACAAGATCCAGTACCGGGTTCTTCTGAGCAGGTATCGCGGTAAAACCACCTGCCCGGAATGTAAAGGCTCAAGATTACGTAAAGAGGCCGGATATGTAAAAGTTGCAGATAAAACGATCCAGGAGCTGGTTACCATGCCCGTAGATACTCTTTTCAGATTCTTCAGTAATATATCGCTTTCCGATTCGGATGCTGTGGTTGCAGAAAGGCTTCTTAAGGAGATAACTATAAGGCTTCGTTTTCTGATAGATGTCGGTTTGCCATATCTTACGCTTGACAGGCTCTCATCAACCCTCTCAGGCGGCGAATCGCAGAGAATAAATCTATCGACATCACTTGGCAGTAATCTTGTAGGTTCAATGTATATCCTTGACGAGCCAAGTATAGGACTTCATCCCAGGGATACTAATCTTCTCATAAAAGTATTGAAGGAGCTTCGGGATCTTGGTAACTCTGTTATTGTTGTTGAACATGAAGAAGAGATCATCAGGGCCGCTGATGAAATTGTGGATATGGGTCCTGAAGCAGGCAGGCTTGGTGGTGAGGTCGTCTTTCAGGGGGGACTTGATCTGACAAAGTCAAATCATTCACTTACTGCCAGTTACCTGAGCGGACGACTCTCTGTTCCTGTACCGCCAGTAAGGAGAAAATGGAACAGTTATATTGAAATCAGAGGAGCAAGGGAAAACAATTTAAAATCGATAGATGTCAGATTACCACTTCATACTATAACAGCTGTTACAGGAGTAAGCGGATCGGGTAAATCGAGTCTTGTATCGGATACCTTATATAAATATCTCTCAAAAATCATAAAAGGCAATAACCTCAGGCCGGGCAGTTTTAGGGAGATTACCGGCGATATTAATGATCTCACTGGCATTGAGATGGTTGACCAGAACCCAATAGGAAAATCGAGCAGATCAAATCCCGTAACCTATCTTAAAGCTTATGACGAGATAAGAAGGCTCTATTCTGAGCTTCAGGCATCTGTACAAAATAACTTTAAGGCATCACATTTTTCATTTAACATTGAAGGAGGACGATGTGAGGAGTGCCAGGGAGAGGGCATAATCAGGGTAGAAATGCAATTTATGGCAGATGTAGAGCTCACCTGCGAAGTCTGCAAGGGGAGAAGATTCAAAAAAGAGATCCTTGAAGTAATGTACCATGGCAAGAACATCTATGATATACTTGAGATGACTATTGATGATGCTATTGATTTCTTCAGCAATCATCCGGGAAAATGTGAGAAGAGGATCATCGAAAAGTTAAAACCATTGTCAGATGTTGGTCTTGGTTATGTAAAGATGGGACAGTCATCAAGTACACTTTCCGGTGGGGAAAGTCAGCGGGTAAAGCTAGCCTATTTCCTTAGTCAGGAAAGAGGGACAGGTCACATTTTGTTTATTTTTGATGAGCCTACCACAGGGCTACACTTTCATGATATAAACAAACTCCTGAAATCATTAAACGCCCTTGTGGATCATGGTCATTCAGTAATACTTATAGAACATAACCAGGAGGTAATAAAAAGTTGCGACTGGGTTATAGACCTGGGTCTTGAAGGTGGAGAAGAGGGTGGTTATGTTGTATTTGCAGGAAAGCCGGAAGATCTTGCGAAGTGTAAAAAATCGCATACAGGGAGATATCTTGCACTGAAATTAAAAAAATAGGGACGATGCATGCAACGTCCCTACAATATATTCACATTTTGGTTCCTATTTCTTCAGCTTAAAACCGAACATTATAGCTACGCATCCGCTAGCTGGTGTATCTCCCGGCTGATTAAAAGATGAAACCTTTATTATAAGCTTTAATTGCTGACTCGCTTCAAGTTTAAAATCCCATGTGCTGGCATAGTCATTATCCTTATTAGAATATAGAACGTTTTTATTTATATCGACGATTTTAAACTCAATGGCCGGAAGTTTGCTTTCACCAACAATTGCAACCCTATACTCCATATCGGAGTAAAATGTTTTATACAATTCTGCCTCTTCACCTTCAATAAGGACTGCTGCATGATAGTTCCCGTCATGTGTAAATTTTTCAAGTTCAGGAAGACACTGTTTCCTGGCAAATGCCTTACATTGTGCATCAGTATAACTATTTAAGGCAAATACAAATAATGTAATAAGTGAAATAGTCTTTAATAGTCTCATAACATTTTATTTTACAAATGAATTTCTGATCTCTGCAACCACTTCTGATAGTTCTAAGAATATCTCAGGAGTCATATTTGATTTTACTTCTGATTTCAGGATTGTGGTATTGGAGGCAGGATCAAATTCAGGTCTCACAGGTGATGTGTCAAGTTGTATCTTGTCGAATACTGTTTTCAGTTTTGTAACTTCTAACATCAGTTCATCAACTGCAGGATTTCCTGTACTACTCTCAAGAAGGTTCAGCAGTATGTCGATCGAAAGCTTCTGATCGATGATTCTCCCTACCAGTTTATTGGTATTAAACTCATCCATATCAACAAGTTGAGTAGAAATATAGAGGCCTTCCACCCATCCTCCGACAAGTACAATGGCAGCAGTAGCAGGCTGGTTATTATCTTCGAGATATGAATTTGAATTCATGAAGGTTTGAGATACGATATCCATGATGACCTCACTGTTATTGATATTTTCCTCAAGCCGGTCAATATCCTCCTGCTCAATGGCCTTCAGGATACCGAGCCCGTCAGCCATTTTCTTTGCTGCTTCCATATAATCGATCAGAAGCTGCGTTTGTTCATAGAGGCTGGCAAAGCTCAGATCACATGTATAAACGCCCAGGTTAAGAGCCATCGATTTGCTTGTTACATATTTATTCACATTGGTAACCGGGTTAAGAAGGGTTTCCTCGAATCTTGCCCCGGCAGATTTAATAAGCATGGCAGATTCAAGTGGAGAAGGTAAGGCATTGAATATTTTCTCTGCCTTCTTAATATCCTGCAATATTGCTGTATTATCCTGTGGTACTTCAACCCTGAGTTCATCCTCATCGGGTGCTTTTTTACTACCTTTACATGCAGTAAGCATACTGAGGACTAAAATGAATACAAACAAAATACCCGAATTAATTCTGTACTTTTTATTCATAATATGATTATTTAATTGTCCAAACCTAATTAACGACTAAATTAGTATATTATTTTTATATTATCAAAATCAGTGCCATGTAAAAGATTTCAAAAAAACTAAAACAAAATTCTTCAAATTTGATAAAATCAGGAAAAAAACTCAGGGAACTTGCTACAGCCTTATCAGGAAAAAACAATGATGTTATTACAGAGGCAATAAAATCGCTTCGTAACGAAGAGCCATATGAAGGAGCAATAGCCTTACTGGTTACTTTATACAATGAATCCGATGACCATTCAATATTGCATATAATTGAGGATTTCTTTAATGATATCAAGGATCAATCAGTGAGGCCGGAGATAATATCTGAAATAAGAAAACCCTGGAAAACAGAC
>CAZOZU010000247.1:0-4014 GCA_964584355.1 uncultured Rikenellaceae bacterium | reverse complement strand
CAGGGCAGGAGAAGGAAGTGCCGCTTGATCCAATTACCACTAAAGGATTTACCTGTACAGGTACGTTTACACCCATAGTTGTATTATCAGGTTTAACTCCTCCATCTGCAGCCGGGCCCGCAGAGGAGAATACAGAGATGACATTACTTCCGTCGACAGCCCCTGCTGAAATAACACTATCTCCATCAGAAGGAGCCAGAATACGTTTCCACTCTTTATTACGTTCATTGCCGGCACTACATACTACAAGAATACCCTTTGAGGCAGCAATATCTGCTGCAATAGTAACGAATGCACTGTTACCATCCATATCGGAGTATTTATAGTTAAGGGAGGGGTCATCAAAAAGATAATATCCTAACGATGAGGATATTATGTCAGCACCAGCAGAATCAGCATATTCAGCAGCTGCAACCCAGAAATCTTCTTCCACCGAAAATTCACTCATTACATCTTCTGTTCTGAAAAGCAAATAATCAGCACCTGGTGCTGTCCCCTTAATCTGGCCCTCAATTTCACCTGCAAGTACAGATAGTACTGCTGTTCCATGGTTATGGTAGGCATAAATGAATTCATCTTTTCCAATGAAATCATAAGTGTCCTTTATTCCTTTACGGTTGTGGAGGGACTGAAGTGATGGTATGATGTCGGTGTTATAAAAGCCACCATCCAGCACAGCTATAAGTATCCCGGTTCCATTATAGCCTGATGCATGTAAAAGTGAACCGTTGATCATCGTAATGGGCTTGTCATAAGGATATGTATCGGCCTGATAAACAGGAATATCGAGCTTATCAGTGTAACTGCTTTTTGCAGCGGGAGTTTTTACTATTTTGACATCTTTTACATACGGAAGAGCAAGAAGGAAATCAGGATCAAAGAGCGATATGGTCTTAAAAAGGCCCGTATTCATCCATTTTGATGTACAATGAAGAGTAAGTCCCATTGATGATACTTCGTCGAGATAACCTGAGAAAACAGGAATATCTCTTATGTCCGGTACTGTAATACCAGATTTTGCCCTGCGGTTCAGAGCTCTTTCCGATAATAGTTGTGATGGAGGAAAGTCTTCAATATGGTTAGCACCCTTGTCATTAAAATAGATCCTGTAATAATAATTGTATTGTATTTCCTGTCCGGATGACAAAGTGCTCATACAGAGAAATACCAGGAAAGCGGCTTTTTTTATCCTTTTTATTATTAATAAAGGCAAATTCATGCATTATCTAATCTCCCCTGTTTTTTCAGGGTCAGGGATATTTACACTCTTTTTTTCGAGTTCGTCAATTAAATTTGACGCATCAATATCTTTCTGGCGATCATCTGTATGGCCTGCAACATAATCTATTTTATACCTTATGGTACCATCTTTGTTATAGAAAAACCAGGTTCCTTCACGCAGGTTATCCTTATAAAATCCAGTGATCTTTATAATCCCATTTTCGTCCCACATCTCATATTTCCCATTTCGCAGATCATCTGAGAAGTATGATTTAAGTAATAGTTTTCCGTTTGCATGGTACATTAGCCATTCACTCTCGCGTTTGTCGTCAATAAACCTTAACCTTTCTGCCACTTTTTCATCAGGATAATATTTTATAGACTCACCATTTCTCAGGTTTCTTGAATAATCCTCTTCACAGATCAGGTATCCGTCAATTGACACTGAATAAAATTTCCACTTTCCCTCTTTCATCTGTTTAATATATCTGCCTTTTGATGATATGCAGCCATTGGGATGATAGAACACTGCATTTGCTGTATCACCGTTATCGCTATAGACAAGAACCGATCTCAGGGAATCATTTTCATAATACCTCTTGAATTCGCCAACTGGATGATCATCTTTGAATATTCCTTCGTACATTTTTTTGCCATTTGGATATCTCTTTATCCAGTATCCCTGTTTCATTCCAAGATGATCGATCTGATTTGTATCTGTTACTGATTGGCCTGTTGTACAGATAGAAATTGCTAATAATGAGATTATTGTGAGGATCTTAATATTCATGTAAATAAAACACAAAATATTTCATAAAAGTATAAAAAAAATTAAACGGGTAGTAGATGCATAATGCGTTACGCATCTACTACCCGTTTCCCAATTTGTTTTATTTTATAGTTTATTTTACCTCTTCGAAATCAACATCGGTTACTTCGTCATCGCCTGATTTCGAATCACCATCTGACTGATCCTGTCCGGGTTGTTCTGGTTCTTTCTGTCCATCTCCTTGTCCTGAAGCCTGAGCATTTTTATATATTTCTTCAGAGGCTGACTGCCACACTTCATTCATGTGCGCAAGTGCCTTGTCAATAGCCTCAGGGTCTTGATTTTTATGTGCTTCTTTAAGATTTGCAAGTGCCTCTTCGATTGCTGGTTTCTTATCAGCAGGGATCTTATCGCCAAACTCCTTAAGCTGCTTTTCAGTAGTGAATATCATACTGTCAGCCGCATTGATTTTATCAACCTTCTCTTTTGCCTTTTTGTCGGCGTCAGCGTTTGCCTGTGCCTCTTCACGCATTCTCTTTATCTCATCGTCGCTTAAGCCTGAAGATGCTTCTATTCTTATTCTTTGTTCTTTACCGGTACCGCGGTCTTTGGCTGCCACATGCAGAATTCCATTGGCATCAATATCAAATGTTACCTCGATCTGAGGTACTCCCCGGGGTGCGGGCGGAATACCATCAAGATGAAAACGTCCGATTGTTTTATTACCTGATGCTATTGGCCTTTCTCCTTGCAGCACATGTATCTCAACAGAAGGTTGACCATCGGCAGCAGTTGTGAACACCTCAGTCTTTTTTGTAGGTATGGTTGTATTGGCTTCAATTAGTCTGGTCATCACACCACCCATAGTTTCAATACCTAATGACAGAGGAGTGACATCGAGAAGCAGAACATCCTTTACCTCTCCTGTCAGTACTCCACCCTGTATTGCTGCCCCTACTGCCACAACTTCGTCGGGATTAACCCCTTTCGAAGGTACCTTGCCAAAGAATTTCTCAACAAGCTGTTGAATTGCAGGTATACGTGTTGAGCCGCCAACAAGTAAAACCTCATCTATATCGGATGCTTTATATCCTGAATCATCAAGTGCTTTCTGACACGGTCCTATACATGACTGGAATAGTTTATCGCATATTTTTTCAAAATTTGCACGCGTAAGTGTTTTTACAAGATGTTTTGGAATTCCTTCAACAGGCATAATATAGGGCAGGTTTATTTCCGTGGAAGTTGTACTTGAAAGCTCAATTTTAGCCTTTTCTGCTGCCTCTTTAAGTCGCTGAAGTGCCATCGGATCTTTTCTTAAGTCAATACCTTCATCCTTCAGGAACTCTTCAGCCATCCAATCGATGATAAGGTGGTCAAAATCATCACCACCAAGGTGTGTATCACCATTTGTCGATTTAACTTCGAAAACACCATCGCCCAATTCGAGTATTGAAATATCGAAAGTACCCCCGCCGAGGTCAAAAACAGCTATCTTAAGGTCCTGCGACTTTTTGTCAAGTCCGTACGCCAATGATGCAGCTGTAGGTTCATTAATAATCCTCTTTACATTAAGTCCGGATATCTCTCCGGCCTCTTTTGTAGCCTGACGTTGCGAATCGCTGAAATATGCCGGAACAGTTATAACAGCATCTGTAACCTCTGTTCCAAGATAATCCTCAGCTGTTTTTTTCATTTTCTGAAGTATCATTGCTGAAATCTCCTGTGGTGAATAAAGTCTGTTTTCGATCTTTACCCTGGGAGTATTATTATCACCCTTGACAACATTATATGTTACTCTTTTTATCTCCTTGTCAAGTTTATCATATGTTTCACCCATGAATCTCTTTATGGAGTATACAGTGTTTTTTGCATTTGTGATTGCCTGTCTTTTTGCCGGATCACCTACTTTACGTTCACCTTTTTCGACAAAGGCAACAATTGAAGGAGTGGTTCTTTTTCCTTCACTGTTCGGAATCACAACAGGTTCATTGCCTTCCATAACAGAGACACATGAGTTTGTA
>CAZOZU010000246.1:0-4037 GCA_964584355.1 uncultured Rikenellaceae bacterium | reverse complement strand
CCAACCAGTCTGAAAAAAGATATAACTATTGAAAATCTTTCATTTACATACCCTGGTAACAAAATCAAGACAATTGATAATGTCTCTTTTGAGATAAAAAAAGGAGAAATAATTGCACTGGTAGGACCCAATGGTGCAGGGAAAAGTACACTGGTCAGACTATTGAGCAGGTTATATGACCCTGACTCGGGATCAATATATTATGACGGGAATGATATCAGGAATATGGATCCGGATAAATACAGAAAATACCTTTCAGTTATTTTCCAGGATTTCATGCTTTATAACCTTAGTGCTGGCGAGAATATAAGGCTTGGAGATATTGATATGTCAGAAACAGGTGATAAGATAAAATCAGCGGCGATAGCAACAGGTATAGATGATCTTATAGGCAAACTGCCAAACAGCTATTCAACTGTAATAGGTAATCTGTTCGATGACAGCCGTGAACTGAGCTGGGGTGAATGGCAGAAGCTGGCACTCTCAAGAGCTCTTTTCAGAGATGCCCCAATACTTATTCTGGATGAACCTTCAAGCGCCCTTGATGCAGATACCGAGTTTGGGATATTCAATAGCTTCAGGAAAATAGTAAAGGGACGTACAACAATACTTATCAGCCACAGGCTTACAAATATTGGCATGGCTGACAGGATCATGGTTCTTGATAAAGGGAAAATCATTGAAAAAGGTACTCATGATGAGCTGATGGCGAAAAATGGAGTCTATTTTACAATGTATACAAAACAGACCGGCAGATTCACAGGATGAACAAAAAGACTGATATTACCAATGAGGTGGCACTTCTTATAGGTTTGTGTCGTCTTGAATTTAGCAGTGAACAGGTGAAGGACTTAAAAACCCTGATAAAAGATATCGAAGATTGGAACTATCTGGCAGATCTTGCAAATAAACATGGTATAGCAGCTCTGGTTTATCATAACCTTGAAAAACTCGGATTTCTGGAATATGTACCTCATAAAATGGTTGATTTTCTCAAAAATGCACTGATGATGAGCCTGGCAAGAAATACACGTCATCTAAATGAAATGGAGAAGGTTTTGAACCTGATGAATGGAGCCGGTATTAAAACTGTGCTTTTGAAAGGACTGGCTCTTGAAATATCAGTTTATGGCAACAGAGGATTACGACAGATGACGGATGTTGATGTGCTGATGAAGAGAGAAGATTGTCTGAAAGCACGTGAACTACTCATTAATAATGGATTCACTTCATTGCCCTTGAAATCACCGTTGTATAAACTTATTCTGATGCATACCGGAAAACACTTACCATCATTGATAAAAAATGGATTTTCGTTTGAAATACACCATAAGCTTTTTGGTTCAGAAGATGGAAATCTGACGGATATGCTTTATGATAAAAGTACTGAAAATAAGGTAAATGACGAAAAAATATTCATCCCTGGACCACAGATCCTATTCCTCTATCTTGTAAGACACCTTTTTATGCACGAAAAGAATAATGAATCACAATTAAGGCTTTATACCGATCTGATTGTTCTTATTGAGAAATACAGAAATGATATTATTAATGCTGACCTGACTCTGCTTTCAGAGATGGGGGACCTGAACGGTGTACTATCCTGCAAACTTGAAATACTCAGGGATTTTTGGGGAATATCATTTCCGGGATGGCTGAATGAATTCATCGAAAGAAAAAATGATTCAGCAAACAAAGAAAAATTCATCTTTTTTCTGAGAAGTCCCAAAAATAATCCTGCTGTTAACAGGGGATGGTTTTACAGAAATACCATACGAGAAATACCGGGGATACACAGGAAGCTGATTTATATTTCAGGGGATCTATTTCCTTCGATCACATTCATGAAAAAACGGTATAACTGTCGTAGCACCCTGAAGATCCTTTTTTACTATCCGCACAGGCTTGGTAAATTGTGGTATCTGATAAAGTTATGTTCCCCGAAACCTTAAAGGGGGAGGCAAAAAAAAAGAGGCGGAATTTAACCGCCTCTTCTGTTTTATTAGTATTCCCAAAGGTCATGTTCAAAATTGAAAAGCTCTGTCTTTATTCGGTCAGCTTCAAAGAGTGAGGATTTACCAATTGTATATTCACTGATGAATCTGTCGTTGAAAACGTTAGATTCTCCAAAAATTATACTGCTGAATCTTCTTTGCATGAATAGATCATCGAAGGAGATTCTCTGGGCATCGTTGTTTGATACAAATGCTTCATTTCTTGCCAGGACATCCCTGATTTCATTAAAGTTGACCCAGAATAATGGTGTCCTCATATTTCTTCCAATTTCAGCATCGAATCCCATGTAATAAGGACACATTGCAATAATTCTTACATCAAGTTTGCCAAGTTTTTTATCAAAATACCACTCTTCATAAAGCAATAACTGTTTTATCTCTTCGGGTTTTGCCTCTTCAGTGATCATTGTATCCCGGGTGTTGCCATAAGCATCAATCTGGATCTGCTGTATCCTGGTTTCAGCGCCCATTTTACCTTCAATGTCCTGATATGTAGTAGGAATATCGGATTGATCGACATCGTAAGCTGTAACTGTGCCGTCTTTAATACCATCGAGTAAAATTGTGACAAGGCTTTTCCTCCCATCCTTGGTAACCTGTGTAGGATAGTACAGCGGATGGTTTACCTTTTCCCTCAGGTCAATAAGACGGTAATATCTTTTTGACCATATTACCTCTGCTTCCCTCAAGAATGGATAATCGATCTTTCTCGCATCCGGGATCGATTTTTCATAAATATCTGTAAACGCTTGGCCGTAAGCCATTCCTGTAAAAATCAGGATCACAATAAGGCCAGCAACTATTTTCTTATTCATAATTCATTATTTAACTAATCAATATTTAAGACAACAGCTGACAATTGTTTGACACCGTCAGGTCCTCTTGCTTTTATATCTGTGATTATAAGTTTTTTACCTCTTGTAAGCTTATTAAGAAGATTCTTCTGTGCTGCCGTGATTCTACCGGACGTACTGGATTCCGCAAAATCACCCATTCTGTCGGAATAATTAATAGTAAAACCGGTTATTTCATATATAAGGTCAAAATCGAAATCAGGAAGTACAGCAAATACACCTTCCTGGGCAACAGCAACTGCTTTTGAAACTGTTCCGGATGATTTGCCTGCGAATCTCGCCTCAGGGGGTGGTATTGGTTTTACCCTGAATTCGTAAGGTGCATAATTTGTAACTTTACCATCAATATCAGTAGATACTAATACCTGAACATTCTTCCCTATCGCTTCAGGTTTAATTGCCCAGTTGCCTCTGAAAAATTCACCTTTTGGGTTTTTAATTTTTTTGGCAGAATAAGTACCGTTGACAACTCTTACTCTAATATTAGCCGGATTAACACCTGGTACGGAAACATCAAGTGGATTGTCAATACCAGCGTACATCACATTCATAGCAGTTGGCGAGCAAATAACATTAGGTTCGCCCACATTATATGTTTCAGAGAAAGGATATGTTTTAATTGAGCCGTCAGGAGATTTCAGTAAAATAATGCCACCCCAGGTTTTTTGTCCTAAAGCTGATGCTCTGACAGCATAGAGGCCTTTACCTGATTCATCGACCGGAAGTTCCTGATCGCCAACAGTAATAGTAGGCTGTTGTGTTGTGTCTGTGGCAGAAATAAATACAGTTGCTTCATAATTACTACCAACTGTAACATAATTCGACTTGGGAATTACTATAGCATTAAGTTTGTTAAATCTAAAGGATGAAGCATCAATCTGTGTGTAGAGATAATTAAGGACCTCCGTTTCAGCGTTTCTGACATCGACCTGCATTTTAGAGAGTATTGTGATACAGGCAACAAGGGGGAGATGATAGAAAGTTACGACTTCCCAGCTTGCCGGATCACCAGATGCATCTTTACCATCGTCAGTATTAAGAGTACTGCGTATAGATTCTTCAGCTGCCTGATTACCTCCTTCAAGTGTTTCTACCAGGTACTCTCGAAAATCTATTATCATTGTCTTAAGCCTGAATGCTAATCCTGCCTCATTACTGCCGATAAGAA
>CAZOZU010000245.1:0-4052 GCA_964584355.1 uncultured Rikenellaceae bacterium | reverse complement strand
GGGCTACAACCCTTGAATTTACTACTATCCCGGCTATTATTTTTATACATTGTTGCGTACTGGTTTATATTCATCTTCTATCATGGAATAAATTCTTTGAGACCTGTAACCATTGTCCGTTTTAATATTGTCTCTTAATGTGCCTTCTTTTATAAATCCTTCTGATTCATATAATTTTATAGCTCTATCGTTGTCATCATAAACATCAAACCACAGTCTATGAAATCTGAGTTTTTCCAAACACAATTGTTTTAATAATCTAATCGCGTCTCGACCAAACCCCAATCCCTTTTCATTTAAAGTAATTCGTCTAAATTCAAGAACTTTGTTATGATTACCTACTCCAAATATGATCATATACCCTATTAGTTTCTCATCTGCTAAGCACTTTATTGATAAATGCAAACAATCATCATCTGTCAGAAGTGCAATATACTTGTCCTTTGAATACTGATGAACGAATTGTTTATTATTTTTCTAAAATTCAATAATTCTATCAATATCTGATGCTACTGTATTTATCAGTCTAATTCTATCTCCAGTTATCTCAATATTCATAAATCTATCAATTAGTGATTTGTCAAACTTGCTCACAACTCCAGAATATTAAATATTAGACAGGATTTATATTCTTTAGAATGGTAAACCCTGTGAATTGCTTTACAGAAATCCTTTTCTTCCGCTTCGTAGATATTACAAAAAATCTGTGGGTTCCTGTCTATTACGGGGAACCAACTGCTTTGGATCTGCACCATTATCCGGTGGTCTCTTTTAAAAGTATGAAACTTATCTAACAGACTGAATTCTATTTCCGTAATCTGATTTGGAGTTAAAGGTTCAGGGTTTTCATAGCTGTTTCTATACTTGCTTCTGAAAACATCTCCTGCCAGAAGCATCTGGTAATCTCCAAGGATTCTTCCTGCATCAGACGGGTAAACATCAATTACTTTCACCACCCAGTCAGCATCGGTACCTGTAGAGGAGACATTCAAATGTGCAATAATCTCACCTGCTATTGTAACGTCCATTTCCAGTGGTTTCGTCTGGTAAACCAGCACATCAGGTCTTCTTGAAGCAAATCTCTGATCGGCAACCATCCATATATGTCCCTGCTGTGTCTGATTTAATGTTGACCATGGCACTGGCTTATCGGGTTCGCTTAAGAACTCATCGTATGGAGAATACTTGTCTGATTCCTGTTTCTCAAAAACAAGCGTTCCATTGGCCTCAATAAACAATGTGTCCTTTTTTACTTTTTTTGGTGGCCAGGAATCAAATCTCCTCCATTTGTTTTCTCCTGTCTGAAAGACCAATGCTTCAGGGAGGTCATGGCTTTCAACGCCTTTCAGGTAATGTATGAAAAAAGGAAGTTCAACTTTTTCCTGATAGAATTCTCCCGTATTTGATCCGAAATCAATATCTCCAAGGCTCTCCCCCCTTTTATTCCATCCGCCATGAAGCCAGGGTCCGATTACCACTGAATTGAATGTTCCCGGACTGTTTTTTTCAATTGTTTCGTAAATTTTCAGCGGGCCGCGATAATCCTCTGCATCAAACCATGAAATAACGTTCAATACCGGTACTTTGATGTTATCCAGATGTTGTAGGATATCTCTTTCCTTCCAATAACTGTCATAATCTCCATGGATCATATATTCATTCCATGTTGGATTTTTACAGTGAAAATACTTCTCATTAACATTCTTCAGGGGACCCAGATCCATGAAAAACTTATAGCCGTCATTGGTAGTATATTCAGGAAATTTTGCCGGAGCCGTTGATGGGCCTCCCGGCCTGGGTCGTGCATCCATGCCAACCCAGGAATAGGCATACATAAGCCTGAAGGCTCCGTTATGATGCAAGTCATCGCCAAGCCACCAATCGGCAGGAGATGCTCCGGCAAGAACGGCCTTTACTGCAGGATGCGGATCGATAGCTGCCATCAACGCAGTCCAGGCTGAGTATGATCCTCCGTAAATGCCAACCTTACCATTATGGTTTTCCAGATTCCTGATAAGCCACTCGACAGTATCATAAGCATCGGAACTTTCGTCAATGTCTGTTTCGGAGGTCTTATTTGCCATATAAGGACGTAAAACTTGAAAATCTCCCTCCGACATAAACCGGCCACGCATATCCT
This sequence comes from uncultured Rikenellaceae bacterium, assembly GCA_964584355.1. Taxonomy (GTDB): domain Bacteria; phylum Bacteroidota; class Bacteroidia; order Bacteroidales; family VadinHA17; genus LD21. Next base: position 1,912 of record CAZOZU010000245.1, on the reverse strand, counting down.
GAAAAACAAAAATGAAGCCTTCTTTAACAAATTCTTCAATATTGTTTAGATTCTTTCTGTATTCCGGACCGTAATTTCGCACTCCATACCATTCCCTTTTAAACAAAATCGGGTATTTTTTACTTTTATCTTTCGGGATATATACCTGTGTGTACAATTTAACCCCATCACGCATAGGAATCATATACACATGTTTTGTGTAGTTTTTTAGAACCAGCAAGCGTAGTGATGCATTTGAATTTTCAGGGTTTAATTCAAGAGATTTATCGAAATTCCTAATTGCCAGATCAATATCACCTTTTTCACCTCTTAATAATATGACTTCTGCATAACTGTCCCACGGATCATAATGGTCCGGATAGGCTAAGATGTTTAATTCGAATAATTTAATAGCTTCAGTCAGACTATCTTTAAGTACCAATTCCCAGGCCAGATGATTTATGGTTTCTCTTTGAAAAGGAATTGAGTCAGGGTAGGTTTTTTGAAGTTTCACAAAAAATTCAAGCGCATTTTCCGCACCCCGCTTATTAATCAATTGTATAAAATCTTGTTCTTTTTGCGCATATGTAAGGGAATATGAAAAAATAAAAAATAAAAAAAATAAAATCTTCATTTGCAATAATCTTTTAGTATTTAAGAATGACAAATCCCTTATCCTGATCAGCAAATAATATCAAGTCATTTTTAGCTGCAATATCATGGGGTGCATAGTCCATACCTGTTTTAAGGAGTAATGGATTGTTTATATCTGAATTATCCCACAATTCGACACCCTGTTGTAAATCTGCTATATATAAATTTGATTCTTCAGTATATATACCATACGATTCTCCTCCATTACTTTTATTGGTAACTTTAACAGGTAATGCCGGATTTTCTAATGAAAAGCTATTGAAGCCGTACATATGCTTAGTCAAAAATAAATGATCCTCATTGATATGAACATCCCATGCACCTGATGTTCCGGTTACAGTTGTTATTATTACAGGATTTGACGGATCGCTAACATTTATCACATGAAGACCTTTGTGAGAATTTGCATAATATGCATAACCTTTATAGTATACGATATCCATTCCCTGCCCTTGACAGCAGATGGTCTTAACCTTAATGATATTTGATAAATCAGATATACTCAACACTTCTAAATAGCCATTTTGTGTTGAGACAAATAAATAATCTTCATTTCTGGTTATCCCGGTTACTGTTCCTGATAAATTAATAAATGTGATAGTGGTCGGATTCTGCGGATTTGAATTATCATAGATATAAAGATTATTTTCTCCGGCTGAGCCAACATATAGTCTATTGTCATCTACTAAGATCCCAAATGCAGCTTCTGCTGTTTTAAGTGTAAATAACTTCTTTGGTTTTGCAGGATCAATAATATCAATCACAGCCAGACCATCATTGTATGCCACATAGGCATAATCTCCATTTAACGCAATGTCATATGCACTTCCCAGACTGATTTGACCAATTAGATAAGTTGATGATGAGAATTCATCTTTACATGCAAATATCATAATTCCAAAACCTGCATGATTAATAAAAGTCATATAGTATATTCCCATCATTAGCTGTAAAATATAATCTGGATGAGTCCTTAAGATGTTTTACTTTCCATACAGCCAGTAATTTACATATAACTAACTGCCAAGTAAGTTAATCATAAAATATAATAATTGTAAAAATTAGACAAGAATACATTTAGGTCAAGTGACCTGCCCCAGATTTCAATTCAATAATATGAGAATTTATCAGGTTTTGATTTATTTTAAAAATTTTACTTTCAATCTTTAAATAATCTTTGGGGGTCTTGCATGCCAGGCTTTTAAACGATCTAATAAAATGAGACTGGTCATAATATCCAGATTCATAAGCTACTTGCGTAAGATTTTCTGCATTCTCC
>CAZOZU010000244.1:0-4053 GCA_964584355.1 uncultured Rikenellaceae bacterium | reverse complement strand
TTCTCCGGATCAGAAAATATAGACTTTGGAACCTATATTGAGTGTATTAAAGATAGCTTTCAGGTCATCGTCATTAAGCCGTACACATCCATGAGTGACAGGCATACCCAGAAATCTTTTGTAGATTGTCCCGTGTATCAGGTATCCGTCACCAAGTGACAGGGCATAATCACCAAGAACTCCGAATTCCCACCTTGAGTAATGATCCTCAGGAGGTACAGGTAATCCTTCTTCGACAAAAGACCAGTCGGGTCTGCGCCAGGAAGGATTGACAGTTTTGCCATGTATCCAGAATTTACCTTTGGGTGTTTTAAACACCCAGCTTCTTCCCTCCTCAGTTTTAAGCATTTTAAAACTCCCCGTACTGCAATGGCCCTGTCTAACAAGCTTCTTGTTCCTGTACAGATAAAACAGATTATCCGTTGTATTTATCACCATGTACGACTGTCCTGATGTATAACTGTTATAGCGTCGCGAAAGACGGCGTATATCTCCTTTTATTAGGCTTATCTGCTTTTTATATGAGGCATCCTTCTTAAGCTCATCAGAATTGGTGGTTATTTTTTCCCCAGAATATGGTATCTCCTGTAAAGCCGGAACTCCATATAATAAAAAGAATAAAAGGGCGAGTGCTGCTGATATAATGAGAAGCCGGTTTAAACCTTTACGGACAACCTCCTCCTTAAAAAACCCTTTATCCGGTATTCTTTCTTCTTCCATCTGTGATGGTTTATTTGTTCAATGCCTCTCTGAGTCTCTGCATTGATCCTACAATGGTAACAGGTGTTCCGACCCTGACATACTTATATACAGAATCTATATCTCTGTTTCTTAGAGCAATACATCCTGAAGTCCAATCAGCGCCCCTTCCACCGTCACCATGAATTTCAATCTTCTCCCCTATTGTGGCAGAAGGAGACAGAGTACCTTTCTTTATTTCACGCACGAAATTTACTGTATCTTCAGCATTAGGATAGTCAATCAACAGTGCTTTGTGATATCCGGTACTATCATCCTCTATTTTCTTGACAATTTTATACATGCCTTCAGGAGTCGCTTTATCACCTCTCCGCCTTTTATGTCCAACCCAGTTTTCACTCAGTTCGGCCCTAAACTCAAAAATTATTTCACCATCAAGATAAACAAAAAACTTATGTGAAAACTTGTCAATTATTATAGAGTAGTCATGATCTTCTGATGATATGGCGATAGTGCTGTCAATCCATACTTTCCATTGTGGATATGATCTAAAATAGTTATTCAGGTGTATATTTGCATAATCATAAGAAGAGGCAAGAAGTGGTTTTGATTTTCTTGCTATTTCATCTGCAAGAAGGTATTTTTTTTCATTGAATGCCAGACGCGCTTCCGTGGCAAGCATTTTCCCTGTTGAAATATTATTTCTTATCTCATACCTCAGCGGATATGTATAGAACCTGTCATTGATCATTTCAATAAGATTATCAATCTCCTTAAATTCCTTTTCCAGCCTTATCCTGAGGTTTGTTGAATTATTTAGTGAGGTTTCAGATGCCTGTAATGCCTTTTTTGAAGAAAGGTCAGCATAAGCAACTACTTTATCATAGTTCCTTTTGTATATAAATCGTTTATTTTCATCTCTCCAGCTAACCATTGCCGAATCATAGTAATTCAATGCTTCACTGTAATACTCCTGTGAGTATATGTCGGCTTCATTTCCGCGTGCCATGATCAGGGTTTCCCTTGCATATTTCATCTCACTGACCGGTGGGGGCGGAACGGGATAGAAAAGTAGAAATACTATGAGAGAAATTAAAAGTGTAATACCTGCAAGTAATAATATATGCCACCAGGGTTTTCCCATATTAAATACTATTGTCGGCCTACAAAAAACCCCGGGAATAGCCTCCCGGGGAATTTATTCTTCTTACATATAATTATTTAAAACCTTATTCTGGCTTTGGTTAAAGCTTCCTTCATTTCTGCATTGAGTTCATCAGCCTTTGCCTTAGCAGCCTGTAACTTGTTATGTGCATCCATGAATGCACCACTGTCATAAGCAGTCTGAGCTTCAGCAACTGAAGCATCAACATTTGAAAGGTCGGCCTTGATCTGTTCTATAACAGCTGCTCCCTCTTTTCCCCGCGGAAGTCTTGCAACAAGCCTGCTGTTTTCAGCAAGAACTGTTTTAATATCATTCATCAATGTTTCTGCTTCTGTTTTAACTTCCTCTTTTTTACCTTCTACCTTTGATGCTACTTCGTTTGCGAGAGCCTGAACAGATGCCAGGTTTTCTGTTGCATCACCATACTTTTTAAACATTTTTCCTTCCTGAGCTTCAATGTCAGCCATAATGGCATTCATTGAATCCTGTACTGCTGCAAATTCATCAGGCAGATAGACATCTGCTTCTGCAGCTAAGGCAGCTTCAATAGCGGCATTGGTTGCATCAATTTCAACCTGCGGTTTTTTCCCGCAACCGGTCAGGACAGCTATCATAACAATAGCACTTAATCCAATTAATACTTTGTTTTTCATTTCTCTTCCTTTTTAATCTTTATGTTATTTAAATCCTCCGATTATCACGATTTAATCGTTTGGGCTTTTAAATTTACAGGGCAAAGATACTAAATTTTAGGTACATAGCTATTGAGAAGCGAAATAAATTTATTATTTAAAAATCAGCGGTTGTTGAAAAACCAAGGTTATCAAGCCCTGTGATAATTTCAGGACATGACATAAAAAGATCCCATAGCATACCCGTCCTGTAATTTTCAATCATAACGACAACCGGTCCCTGGTCTATTGCAAGGTATTTCTGAGGATACCACTCTTCCTGGATACTGAAAGCATCATAGAAACCATATTTTCCGAAGATCCTGTCTCCAAGGTTGTAATAGAAGTGCCTGAGAGCGTTCATTGATTGTTCGGGAGTATATGGTATCGATGAGAGAGCTGCTGTCGGAGAGATGACCCCAAGGTCATTTTGATCGCCGGGAGCATGAGCAGCATAGAAATTTACGGAATAGCTGGCTGTCAGTCCCCAGCATTCTTCACTGTATCCTGCAAAATTCTTCGGATTTTCCGAGCACCAAAGCCAGTTAATAAGAGTGTGATTGGTATTGTGCAGCCAGTAATCTGCATAGTGATCGCTCAGGTTTTGCGGATCGAGACCGAGGTATGAGTAATGTGACCAGAACAACGGGCCTCCATACTCTTCAACCCCGTTATGTCTGAGTGTCAGGACATAACCGTATTTACCACTACTGGTAACTATGCCGCCTGTTCTTGCCCATCCTTCATGATATGCTTCCGGCTGAACCGGATATGTAGGTGAAGATGCTGCGAGGATATAAAGTATCAGGCATTCATTATAACCCTGTACAGGGAAGTTCATCTCCCACTCATAATCCGGAGACCAGTGCCAGTATATAACATTTTCCCCTCCTTTGGTGAACCAGTTCCATTCCACTTCTCTCCATAGGGTATCAATATCGGCAGCGAGTACTTGCTCTACTTCACTGCCATCAATAAAATATTGTCTTACAGCAAGTAATCCCTGCATCAGATATGCAGTTTCAACGATATCGGCACCGTTATCTTTTGTTGAGAATGGTTTCACTTTTCCTGTTTCACCATATATCCAGTGTGGCCATGCTCCATGAAAACGGTCAGCTTTTTCAAGGAACGTCACAATCTTTTGTAATTGCTGAAGCCCTTTCTCCCTGGTAATAAAGCCTCTTTCGATACCAACCAGTAAAGCCATTACCCCAAACCCGGTGCCTCCGGATGTAACAACATTCATATCATTATCAGGATAGACTCCATCTACATGATACCTTTCCCGGGCCATACCCGAAACAGGCTCAGCACCATCATGGAAATATTCAAATGTACGGTATTGAATAAGTGTCAGCAGGGAATCATCCGATATCTTATCAAATTGAGATCCATTATCATCATTCTTGTTTGTGCATGATATTATCAGCACAAGAATAAATGTGCTGAGTATTATCTGTATTTTTACCATCTGTATCTTATGTCTTTTTAGATACTTAAAGATAGGAAAAAGAT
>CAZOZU010000243.1:0-4054 GCA_964584355.1 uncultured Rikenellaceae bacterium | reverse complement strand
GGTTGGGGGGTTGGGGGGGGTTGGGGGGTTGGGGGGTTGAGTGTTATCTAATCACAAGACCTTATTTAACAGACTATCATCGGCAATATATGGAACTGTCACCTTTAATCCGGGAGTCCGTTTCATTTCTCTTTCAAGAGTTGATAGCGCTCCTTTGCTGCGAGCCCAGCTCCTGCGGACTATTCCGTTGTTAACATCCCAGTGAAGCATCATTTTTAGTTTTTTTGCTGTTTCCTCAGTACCGTCAAGCACCATGCCGAAACCACCATTGATTACTTCACCCCATCCTACACCGCCGCCATTATGCAGTGACACCCATGTCGCTCCACGAAATGCATCACCGATAACATTCTGGACAGCCATATCAGCAGTATATTTAGACCCATCATAAATATTTGATGTTTCTCTGAACGGTGAATCAGTACCTGAAACATCATGATGGTCCCTACCGATAACAACCGGTGCTGAAATCTTTCCGGAGGCAATAGCTCTGTTAAAGGCCTCTGCAATTGCCATTCTGCCCTCAGCATCTGAATAGAGTATCCTGGACTGCGAACCTACTACAAGCTTGTTTTTTGCTGCTTCCCTTATCCAGTGTATATTATCAGCCATTTGTTGTTTTATCTCATCAGGTGAAGTTATCATAAGATGTTCAAGGGTATCAGAAGCAATATTGTCTGTAACTGCAAGATCGACAGGATCGTTTGAGCAACAGACCCATCGGAAAGGTCCGAAACCATAATCAAAACAGACTGGCCCCATAATATCCTGAACATAAGATGGATATCTGAATTCGCCATTGGATTTAAGGATGTCTGCTCCAGCCCTGGAGGCTTCAAGGAGGAATGCATTTCCATAATCAAAAAAATATGTCCCTTTTTCGGTATGTTTGTTTATGGCTTCAACCTGTCTTACAAGTGATTTTTTTACAAGCTGCCTGAATTGTTCAGGATCTGATGAGATCATCCTGTTAGCCACATCAAGACTTATCCCGACAGGATAATAGCCGCCAGCCCATGGATTGTGAAGCGATGTTTGGTCAGAACCAATATCCACAATGATTCCCTGTTCGGCAAATGCTTCCCAGACTTCTACTATATTACCATTATATGCTATTGATACAAGCTCCTGACGCTCTTTAGCTTTTTTTACTCTTTCAACGAGTTTATTCATATCAGTTATCACCTCGTCAACCCAGCCCTGTGAATAACGTTTCCGGATAGCTTCCGGATTAACTTCAGCAATAACGGAAATTATACCTGCAATGGAAGCAGCCCTGGATTGAGCTCCCGACATACCTCCAAGTCCTGAGGAGACATATAATTTTCCTTTCAGGGTATCAGAGCTTTTATTCAATAACCTCCCTGCATTCATAATTGTTATGGTAGTACCGTGAACTATACCCTGAGGACCAATATACATATATGAACCTGCGGTCATCTGTCCATATTGCGAAACTCCCAGAGCATTGAATTTTTCCCAGTGATCCTGCGAAGAGTAATTTGGTATAACCATCCCGTTAGTAACTACCAGTCTGGGGGCATCACGGTGAGAAGGGAAAAGTCCCATGGGGTGACCTGAATATACAACCAGAGTTTGATCATCAGTCATCTCCGAGAGGTACTTCATTGTAAGAAGGTATTGTGCCCAGTTCTGAAAAACAGCACCATTACCTCCATATGTTATTAGTTCATGAGGATGCTGAGCAACATCAGGATCAAGATTATTCGATATCATTAACATAATAGCTGCTGCCTTATGAGACCGATAAGGATATTCATCGATATTACGAGCCGTTATCTCATAATCAGGTCTGAACCTGTACATATAAATCCTGCCATATTTTGCCAGCTCTTCTGCAAACTCCGCTGCAAGAACAGAATGGAAATCAACAGGAAAGTATCTGAGAGCATTTTTTAGTGCCAGCTTTTTTTCATCATGTGTCAGGATATCTTTCCTTTTCGGAGCATGATTAACAGTTTCATCATATGGCCTGGGAGGAGGTAAAGATGAAGGAATGCCATTGGATATCTGTTTTTTGAAATTGACTGTAATCATAGTTTAAAAGTACTTTTTTGTAAAGTTATAAATAAAAAAAGCCGGTCTGTAATACCGGCTTAAATTCTTTTTATTATCCCTTTATGCTTTGTTATCCTTTACAATTTCATCATCAACAAGGATACGACCACAATATTCACATACTATAATTTTCTTTCTTGATCTTATGTCGAGTTGTTTTTGAGGTGGTATCTGGTTAAAACAACCCCCACAGGCATCTCTTTGTACCGGAACAACGGCCAGTCCGTTCCTGGCATTTGCCCTTATCCTTTTGTAGGCAGCAAGAAGTCTTTCTTCTATTATATTCTCCACTTTGTCACGTTTCTTATAGAGGGTCTCTTCTTCTTTCTGGGTATCCAGAATAATTTCATCAAGTTCTGATTTTTTGTTTTCAAGATCAGCAGATCTCTCATTAAGAGCTGTTTCTGATTCTGTTATTGTTAATTTCTTTTCCTCTATCTGTGCATTAAATTCCTTTATCTTCTTTGCAAAAAGCTCAATTTCGAGATTTTGATATTCTATTTCTTTTGAAAGAGAATCAAACTCTCTGTTATTGCGTACATTTTTTTGCTGTTCCTCATATTTCTTTATCATTGCTTCGGCATCAGCTATCTCATTATTTTTACCAAGGATCGATTTCTCAAGATTTACTACCTCTTCCCGCAGATTACCCAGTCTGGTTTCAAGACCCGCTATTTCATCTTCAAGATCCTGAACCTCAAGGGGCAGCTCACCCCTAAGGGTTTTTATCTTATCTATCTCTGAATCAACTAATTGCAAACTATATAGTGCCCGCATTCTTTCTTCAATAGAGATCTCGCTATCAGGTGCCTTTGTCTTTTCCATATTATAAATAGTTAATTGGATTCGTATTTATTCCCGAAAACCGGAGTGCAAATTTAGGGAATTTTTTAATAATTAAATCGTATAATATCTCAACAGAGAATTTTTCACTCTCATAATGTCCTATATCAACTAAAAGTATTCTTTTCTCTGCTTCAAAATAACTATGATATTTTATATCAGCGGTAACAAATGCATTTGCTTCCGATGCAATTGCATTATTTAGTAAAGAACTTCCGGCTCCCCCACAAAGAGCTACTTTGGTTATTTTTTCCCCTTGCAGCTTTGAATACCTTATTCCTTTTGATGAGAATGTCGATGAAATTGACCTGAGAAAATCTTTCTCATCGGCTGGTTCCTGTAAATCACCAACACAACCAAGACCGATTTCAATATTTTCATTTTCCAGTGGATAAATATCATATGCCACTTCCTCATAAGGATGTGCGCCAAGGAGAGCATTTATCACCCTGTTTTTTAAATGGGAGAAAAGGATTGTCTCCAGCCTTACTTCTTTCTCAAAATGAGTTTTACCTTTTTCTCCAACAAAAGGCTGACTCTTATCACCTCCTCTGAAACTGCCTGTACCCGGTGTGCTGAAGCTGCAGTTATCATAATTTCCTGTAACTCCTGCACCTGCCATGAATATTGCTTCCCGCACTTTATCAAGGTGATTCTCAGGGATAAAGGTGACAAGTTTACACAACCTGTTCTTAAGAGGTGACAGAACCCTGACATTCGAAAGATTAAGCTTTTCAGCCATTTTTCTACTGACACCGAAATCCATAACATCAAGGTTTGTGTGAGCTGAATAGATTGAAATATCATGTTTTATTACCTTAAACAATATTCGTTCGGTCTCTGATTTCCCTGACAGACTTTTAATTTCTTTAAAGATCAGAGGATGATGAGAGATAATAACATCGCAGCCGGCATGTAGTGCTTCTTCAATTACCTCTTCTGTTACATCGAGGGTTATAAGTGCCGAATTAATATTCTTCTCCGGAAATCCCACCTGTAATCCTGCATTATCGTATCCCTCCTGGTATGAGAGTGGTATTGCAGAATCAAGAAATGATACAAGTTCTTTTAATTTCATAGCTGTTAAATCATTTCGTTGTCTCTCAATGTCTCCTTGGGAAAATTATATATT
>CAZOZU010000242.1:0-4055 GCA_964584355.1 uncultured Rikenellaceae bacterium | reverse complement strand
TGGATTTCACTCCTGTTTGCTCAACTGAATTAATTGAGCTGGCAAAGCTTCAGGACAAATTTGAAAAGCTTGAAGTAAAGTTATTAGTAGTATCAACAGATCCTCTTGAAACACATAATCAATGGAAGACCATCCTTGAAAATATCGATTACAAAGAATATAATCCACAGAAGATAAATTTCCCCATTCTTGATGATTCTGACCTTGTAATTGCAAAGCTGTATGGAATGATCCATCTGGAATCGGATAACAATAAGGATGTAAGAGGAGTATTTATTATTGATCCCGATAATAGAATCAGGGCAGAATACTTTTATCCACAGGAGATTGGAAGAAACATGGATGAGGTTCTCAGAACAGTTATTGCCCTTCAGACATCAGACAAAAATAAGGTGATGACACCTGCCAACTGGAAAAAAGGGCATGATGTACTGGTTCCCTTTCCTCTAAAAGCCAATATGTCACTCATGAATAAAGAATCAGGAGAATATTACCAGTATTCATGGTTCATGATATTTAAAAAGGTTAAAAATGGAAACCAGGAAAAAGCAAGGAAATTTAATGATGAATTAAAATAAGTAACTCGCCTGCTTCATCGAGTCTGATACTGCAAAACGCTGATTTGCCTGTGGCAATATGGACAGATAAATTTTTGTTTAGTAAATAGTATAATTCTGTTATTATTATTTATTATCCGCTTTTAACTTCCTTAATAAGGCTTTTCATAAACTCACATGCCTCCTGTGCTTTTCTTTCTGCATATTCTATACCAACAGTCTGACCATTTTCAACCGGAAGAGGATGGCATAATTCATATCCAAGATATCCTGTGCAACAGCATATTGTGCCAGTTGTGGATGTTTTGTCACGCCGGGCCATGCAAGAAACAGCCTTAGTGTTTTTGCTCCAAGGTCAGACATCATCCTGATAAGTTCCTTTACATAGGCAATCTGAGCCTCCCGGTGTTCCGGTATGGGGCTGCTGAAATCGTTATTGGCTGCTACTCCATAAATATTAATCCCTTGATCATCAGCAAAAGAGCGAAGTTCCTGACATCGTTTTGTCGGCCAATCAAGCGGATTTCCATGCGGTCGTTTCCCATCTATCTCAATGCCATCATAATCGTATTTTTTTGCCGACCTGACAACATCTTCAAGTGTGGCACCTTTGCCTCGATACCAGATTCCAATTAGAGTAATACTGTATAAACCTACTTTCATATCCGAGATCTTAACATTGGAAAAACCAGGAATACCAGATATCCCTGAAAGATCTGCTGCCATCGCTGTAGTGGCAGCCAGTGAAGTAACCATGAATTTCCTGCGATTCATTACGTTAGTTTTTTTCATGTGGTATCCTCCAATTTTTAGATTAGCTAAAAATAAATACAATACGTTTATCGAAAGTCAATATTTATCCAATTCGAATTCCAGTTGTTAGTAATCGGAATAAACAATTTTAAGATTAAGATATTTATTGCTGATGGTCATTAAAATACGGAAATTAATATAGGATGCTATCAGAATGACAAGACTATTACCCATGCTTTGATTAATAATTATTTGACTTTAGTTTTATTTTTCTTTAATTTTAATAGACAAATTGTTAACTCTTTATTTTTAATCAATACATGTGGCTATGAAAAAAATAATCTGTTTAAGTTTAGTTATTTCACTTTTATCCTTAAGCTGTACAAAAGAAAAGCAATCACCGCTTGAAGGTACCTGGAAGCTGGTTCATGAATATCAGAAATCAGGGGATGAAATATTGGGTGAATTCCCGGTTGACATAACTGGAAGTGAGATCAAAATATGGTCAGGCAATCATTTCATTTTTGTTGGCAGATTTGAACAGGATTCTGTTGTTTCAGATACTTACGGAGGAGGTACTTACAAACTGGAAGGTGACAATTATGAAGAGACAATTGAGTTTCATTCCTATCCTGATTTCCTGGGACAAACTATGAAGATATTGCTGGAAATCAATGGGGATACCATTACTCAAACCTTCCCGGTTGATGATAACGGGCATGTAGATAAAAGTGAATATTACATTGAGAAATGGGTAAGTATAAAATAGCAGTTCTTTAAAAAGCGAAGCCCTCCTACTCCGCCGGCTTGCGGATTCGGAGGGCGGAGGTGGGTTGTACTGGATTCGAACCAGTGACCCCTACCCTGTCAAGGTAATGCTCTAAACCAACTGAGCTAACAACCCAATAACGCTGTAAAAATAATAAAAAATAAGATGAATTTATCTGAACTATGAGAAGTCAAACCCCGAGACATATGCCGGGGCATCATAGAAATGTTCCTTTTCCTCATCAGTAAAATTTACGAATTTCATGTATACCAATCCTGGCTTAGCATTAAGCATTCTGTTCAGGGCTCCCATTCTTACTTCTGTCCTCATCTTATCATAAAACTCACTCCTGTCATCAAGCCATGTGAGTCCTGTATTGAATCCCTCCGCAGCACATGCCGATTCGAACAGATCTGCTAAAACGGGTTCTCTCCCTTTTTTACAGTAGATGGCATCAAAAACGAGATATCTGAATTCCCCCGGCTGGAACAGCCTTCTGAAATAAGGAGTAACCGGAAGAACCTTCATTATAACCCATCCCCAGATACCCGGTATATCATATACCCTATGGCATGTGGGAATAGCACAGACTCCTGCAATTATTTCATCTTTCTCTCTTAGCACATAGTACCTGTTACCATAAAAAGCATAATCTGTAGAAAATAATGAATAATCTTTATAAAAATCCATCAACCTTTCATTCATTTCGGCCTGCTCAGACTGTTGAAGTTTCGAAACACGGTTATCGGGCTTTGGAGAAAACCTGCTGAAAGCTACTGTAAGAAAAGATCTTATATATTCATACTCTGCCTGGTGAACAAGGTTTTTTGATCTTTCATTCATACTTTCAAGAAATGCATACATGATGTGTTTGTCTTTTTCAAACACATCCGGCAGGTCAAGAATATGTGGCTTGCTGAAGATCTCCAGGGTTTTTTGTTTGAATGAATAATCAGATTCGGGTCTTATTAGTGTCTTTTCCTGCTTTTTCCATTTTGGGGCAGACTGGTATATTGATTGAAAAGCAAGATATCGTATGTATGTTGATGGATATTGCAGGGGACCCTGTCCGGAAACACGATAGCATGCACCAACTGTACCTGTTATTCTGTTTTTTCTGTAAAGAGATACAAATCTTATCTGATCACCATAAGCATCAATGCGGGGCTCTATATTTTGCAGAGAAAACCTCATACCGCCTTCCGACCCCTGGACAGCATGATTCAGTATATTCAGTATACCTTCGTTGGCATGGTCGGACACTTTTACTTCAAGTCCATGAAAATCGAGTATGCTTTTTTCAAACATTATATCAGTTTGTTGTGTTGTTATCTAGACTTCCGAATACTCTCTGTAGAAGTGGCGTTACTCTTGCAGATACCTCTTTACGTATCTTCAGTTCTTCTTCTGCTACTTTTAAGAACATACCTGCAAGTGCTTTATTAGTAAGATAGTCGTCAAGGTCGGTGTTTACAGGTTTAAGATTGGCCAGTTGTCCTGCAATTGAATTTGCCACCGTGTTCCATTTTAATGTAAGGGTTTCCCATGAATCTTTTGTGGAAATATCACCTACTATCTTTTTTTCTGTTGATGCTTGTATTTTAGGTTTGTAAAGATTATAGAGTTCATTATAAGTGGTGTTTTTCAAGTAACTTGTTGCAGCATTATCAGCGCCATTAAGAATACCGAAGGCATCCTGAATTGACATCTGCGTGATGCTGTTGACAAATATTGGAGTTACCTCTTTTGCTGCATCTTCTGCTGCCCTGTTTATCCTTAAAACTACATCTTCAACAAGTTTATCTCCACCGGGAATCCTGGAAATATTGTCTATAATAATGTCTGCCTCATCAGGAAGAAGTATTTTAAGTACCGCATCGCCATAATAACCGTTTTGCAATGAGAGTATGTCTGCAGCATTACTGGCTCCTGTTGTAAGAGCCTCTTTTAATCCGCTGACAACCTCAGATTCGGTA
>CAZOZU010000241.1:0-4059 GCA_964584355.1 uncultured Rikenellaceae bacterium | reverse complement strand
ATTAGCATCTTAATAGAATCTCGAAATTTCTTTTTCATAGTATGTCATTTAGGTTGATAAATAATTGTAGTTTACTTAACAATATTGAAATCTAATTTAATATGCAAATTCCTAAATAATCAATCATCTAAGGTTAGAAAATCTAATCAAAAGGGTGTATAAAACAACTCATTTCACAGTTTTGCCGATACTTTATCCGGGGAGAGCCTTATAGTACCATAAAAAAGAAAAACAGGATTAACATACATAAAAAGATATTAATATTAAAACATTACACTTTTTTGACTAGATTTTCTAACCTGATGTGGAAAAAAAATTAGGAATTATGTAAAAGATATTGTGTTAAGGTTGAATAAACTCCTTTTAAAAAATATTCATTAATCGAGTACCTATGAAAAAGAAAATTTATTTAATACCGGTTGTTCTCATTTGTCTCTTATTGACAGCTAATATTATCTATGCCCAGGAAACTGTAATCAAAATATGGAACGGGCCGGCTCCCGGATCCGAAAAATGGACGCAAAAAGAAACTGCTATTGAATATCTGTCTCCTTTCTGGAATGAGAAGAATATCGCTGTGTTTAATGTTATAGAACCCACGCTGACAGTTTTTTTACCTGCTCCCGACAAAGCTACGGGAACGGCTGTAATTATTTGTCCGGGTGGTGGATTTACAGCGCTATCATGGGATACTGAAGGTCCCAATGTAGCTCAGAAACTGGCTGAATCCGGTATCACTGCATTTGTTCTCAAATACCGTGTAGCTTATTCGGGAGGAACCCCGGAAGAAGTAAATATAATTTGCCAAAGTTCATACGGTGGCCAGCAGAGAACACCTGAAGTTGTGGAATTAATTAATAAGAATATGGAAATTTCACGGTCAATATCTGAAGATTTCGGAAAACAGGACACCTCAACCTTAAAAATGAGTAAAGAAGTTCTCAGGTCTATTGGCAACATTATAAAGATGTCGGCAAATGATGGCAGGCGTGCCATCGAATATGTACGTGAGAATGCAGGAAAATGGAACATAGAGCCCAATAAAATTGGCATAATGGGATTTTCTGCCGGCGGTATGTTGTCTCTTGAAGTGGCTTTTAACCATAATGAACAAAGTAAACCTGATTTTATCGGTATAATTTATGGTTCATTGGGTTTCTCAGGTGTGCCTGACGACCCAATGCCTATGTTTATGGCATCCAGTCAGAATGAAGCTACAGGCGGAGCTGCTGCTCTCTATGCATCGTGGTGCAAGGCTGAACTTCCGGCTGAAATACATTCTTTTACAGGATCAAGACATGGATTCGGCTATAGAAAGAATGGCGATTCAGTAAATTTATGGATTGAACTGTTTTATAACTTCCTGAAGAAGACAGATTTTATAGAATAGAAAATCCAAACAATGGATATTTTACTATACATACTAACAAAATCAATGAAAATGAAAGTAATTAATTCTATTATTCTTTTTTCCCTTGTCGTCTTGTTTTTATCATGCAAGGAAAAACCTTTATCAACGATAATTGATACTGAAGCAGGGAAAGTGGAAGGAACCCAGGAAAATGGATTTATGAGTTTTAAAGGTATTCCGTTTGCTGCTCCCCCTGTTGGAGATTTACGATGGAAAGATCCTCAACCTGTTGAACCATGGCAAGGCATATTAAAAGCCGATACATTTGCCTGTGGTTGCTCGCAAGCACAAAATTTGAGACCGCAGGGGGAAGATTGCCTTTATCTTAACATCTGGACACCTGCAAGGACAGCAAGTGAGAAATTACCGGTGATGGTATGGATTCACGGTGGTGGTTTTACTGCAGGTGCCCCTCTGGAATCTACATATTTCGGAGAGAAGTTAACACAAAAGGGTGTAATCTATGTCAGTGTTGCCTACCGTCTTGGACAACTCGGCTTTTTAGCCCATCCTGAATTAAGTGCCGAATCACCAAATAAAGTCTCCGGAAATTATGGCATACTTGACCAGATTGCTGCATTAAAATGGGTACAGAATAATATCTCAGCATTTGGTGGCGATCCCGATAAGATAACCATCTTCGGAGAATCGGCCGGTGCAGCAGCGGTAAGCATATTGTGTGCATCTCCTTTGGCTAAAGGACAATTCATTGGTGCAATAAGCCAAAGTGGCGGTTACCTCCGCCCGGTAGATGAGAATTCTACCCTTAAAGGTGCTGAAAATACAGGCATTGAGTTTATGAAACAGATGGGGGCTAACTCTATTGAAGAATTAAGAAAAATGGACCCGCAGGATTTTTTTAAGAACAGGTCAGCTGGAATGGGCGGATTCGGACCAAATGCAGATGGTTACGTTATAACCGGAGACCTGTATAAATTGTATGAATCGGGTAAATATAATGATGTAAATGTTATTGTTGGTACAAATTCAGACGAAGGAGGATTTTTTGCCAGACCGACCGAAACGGAAGATTATAAAAAAGGTATCGAAGAACGTTTTGGTGATTTTGCGGAGAGAATTCTTGAATCATACCCGGGTGAAACTGAAGAGCAAACCTATACTTCGTCAGCTGATATTTCCCGTGAAACAATGTTTGGTTGGCCGTCATGGGCATGGGCCCGACTGCAATCCCGTACCGGGAATTCGAAAGTTTTCATGTATTATTTCGATCAGAAACAACCCGAGAATCCGCGTATGCCAATTAAACTCAGAGGCGCTCCACATGCTGCGGAAATAAAATATGTTCTGGAAAATATTGATCCAAGCAGATATGGTGAAGAGGATTTGAAGTTGTCTGATATAATGGGTACTTACTGGACCAATTTTGCAAAATATGGCGATCCGAACGGAGATAATCTGCCAGTCTGGCCCGAGTTTACCGAAGAAAATCCTTCTGTTATGTATCTAAAAAACACTCCGGAGCAAGGCCCGCAAGCAGGCCCGGTTCCTAACCTCGATAAACTGGAAGTTATGGAGGAATATTTTAAATACAGACGGGAATCAAAATAATCCGGAAAGTAGAATATCCGGGATATTAATACATAATTTTTAAAATATTAAATCAATCAACTGAATTATGAGAACAGCAGGAAAAGTATACATATTGATTATAATGTTAAGTATTGGATTATCTGTTCAGGCTCAGGATAATGTACGCAGACAAGCTCCCACACCGGAACAGATGGCAGCTTTTCGCAAGGCAATGGAAGAACGTTTAAGAAATGATTGGGCGTATCTTGCACGATATAAAGATGATAATGCTGAAATTGGAGCTCCTGCTCCGGGAGAAGAACGTGTAATATTCTATGGAAATTCCATTACTGATTTCTGGATCAATATTATGCCTGAGTTTTTTACAGGTAAACCTTATATTGACCGTGGTATTTCCGGACAAACCACACCTCAGATGCTTGTAAGGTTTCGTCAGGATGTCATAAACCTGAAACCGAAGGTGGTGGTAATACTGGCCGGAATTAATGATATTAACGGCAATACCGGTCCATCAACCAATGAGATGATTGAAGATAATATCCGGTCAATGGTGGAAATTGCCAAAGCAAACAATATCCAGGTTGTACTTTCTTCAGTACTTCCGTGTGATTCCATCTATGTGCGTCCGGATCTTCACCCTGCCGAAAGAGTCTTGCAGTTGAATGTGTGGTTGAAGAAGTATGCAAATGATAATCAATGTATTTATCTCGATTATTTCCCAAGTCTGGCTAATGAAAAAAACGGATTGAAAGAGGAATATACAGATGATGGTATACATCCAAATAAGGCGGGATATGAAGTCATGGCACCTCTTGCTGACGAAGCTGTTAAAAAAGCCCTTGTAGCTGTGGATGATAATGTACTAAGTGATACCCCAATGTAATGTGCATATGTTTTATGCAAGTGATTATCAAATACTTAAAGTTTACATATTATATATACTTATTGCCCTGATAAATTCCTGTTCATTATTTCTGAGCCTGATTTTATTTGTTTTTATTATAGATTTCATTCTCGTTTTATCTATGAAACTTACACTCAGAAGGTCATGCATGTTTAGTTTAATCCTTTCGTACCGATCATTATTGAAAATATAG
>CAZOZU010000240.1:0-4071 GCA_964584355.1 uncultured Rikenellaceae bacterium | reverse complement strand
GACGGTAACGAGTAATAATACATGTGGTTCTGCAACAGCATCTGACACATATACAATTAATGTTGATGCATTACCCACGGCAAGTGTAACAGGAAGTCAGACCATCTGTGAGAACGGAACAGCAACGGTAGGAGCAGGAGAGGCAAGTGCGTCGGACGGGACCATACTATGGACAGACAATGGGGCAGGCTCCATAACAGACGGGGAAACGACTTTAACACCAACCTATACAGCCGCAGCAGGAGACGGAGGCAATACAGTTACTTTAACGATGACGGTAACGAGTAATAATACATGTGGTTCTGCAACAGCATCTGACACATATACAGTTAATGTAAATCCATTACCTACATTAACAGGTGCCTCACAGGCTGCAGCAGTATGTTCAGGATCAGCTGCAATTATAAACCTTACAGGATTATGGCCAGGGACTACATCAACAATTAATTATTCCATTGGCGGTGATGTAAAAGATCCGGTAACAGGTGTCATAGCTGACGGATCAGGATCAGCAAGCTTTACAACTGCAATACTTACACCTGATAATAATGGGAAAAATCTGACGATAACCGGTATAACCACCACAATTCCTGCTCCTGATTGTTTTAAGGCATTCTCGCAGAGTCTTGTCCTGATTGTCAATACAGCGAATGTTCCTGTTATTACTGGAAATTTCTCACCCTGTGTTAATTCAACAGGTAATACTTATACCACAGATGCAGGAATGACAGATTATACATGGATTGTCTCGGCAGGAGGTACTATAACAAACGGCGGAGGATTAACGAATGATTTTGTTGAAGTAACATGGAATAATACAGGTGCGCAATCTGTAAGCGTGAATTATACTAATTCAAATGGTTGTACAGCAGCATCCCCCACAACAAAAACTGTGACCGTCAATCCATTACCATCACCCTCAGTTACAGGCCCTACACCGGTATGTATTAATTCCGAAGGCCATATTTATACAACTGAGGCAGATATGACTTCGTACACCTGGAATATATCACCGGGTAACATAATAACTACCGGTGGAACAGGAAATATGGTTATTGTCACCTGGAATACCGCAGGCGCGCAATCCATAAATGTAAATTATACTGATGCCAATGGCTGCAGCGCTATAACTCCCGGAAATAAGGCTGTAACAGTAAACTCTTTACCTGTGCCAACACTGAATGGACTATCACCGGTATGCGTAAACTCAACGGGCAATGATTATACTACTGAATCCGGTATGACCGATTATATATGGACAGTACCTGAAGGAGGTACGGTAACATCAGGTGGAGGAACATCAAATAACACTGTTACTGTTACATGGAACACAACAGGCCCTAAAACAATGAGTGTTAAATATACTGACACAAATAGTTGTACAGCATCAACCGCAACAGAACTGGCAGTTACGGTGAATCCATTACCTGTACCGGTTATTTCAGGGGATACTGAAGTTCTTCTTTCTTCTTCTCACACATATTCAACAACAGCCAGCATGTCGAATTACATATGGACAGTATCGGCAGGAGGGACAATTACTGGTGGAGGAGGAACTGCAGATAACACTGTTA
The DNA here is from genome assembly GCA_964584355.1 of uncultured Rikenellaceae bacterium. Classification (GTDB taxonomy): domain Bacteria; phylum Bacteroidota; class Bacteroidia; order Bacteroidales; family VadinHA17; genus LD21. The sequence continues at coordinate 2,497 of CAZOZU010000240.1, read as the reverse complement.
CCATTACATGGAATACATCCGGACCTCAAACCGTTAGTGTTACATATACAAATACAAATAATTGTACAGCTGCGGAACCTACTGTATTTAATGTCACTGTAAATTCATTACCGGTTGCATCCGGTATCTCAATCCATGGTGATCCAAGATCGGGACTGACACTTAATGCTTCGTATGTTTATTCAGATGCCGATAATGATCCCGAAGATACTTCCATTTATCAGTGGTATACAGGAACCTCTTCAGGCGGAGCTGGTTCGACACCCATACCTTTAGCAACTGCAACCTCTTACATATTGACAGATTCTGAGCTTACAAAGTATATTGGATTTTCTGTCACTCCCGTAGCTCAGACCGGTTCTACTCCGGGCAATATGGCTACCAGTATAGTATGGTCAGGCCCTGTGACAAATGATCCTCCTGTGGCCACTGTTTCTCCTGTTACCGGGTCGTTAAACGTAAATGGCTTAATAACAGGCCATTATGTATATTCAGACCTCGAAGGAGATCTTGAAAGCGGGACACTGTATCAATGGTATTCTTCCAATACAGCAGGGGGTACATATTCGATTATTTCCGGAGAAACAAACATAGGACATATAATTAATAATAATGAGCAGGGTAAGTATTTTAAAATATATATAACACCCAAAGCTGCAACCGGAAGTATTACAGGAATACAGGTACAAAGCCCGGCTTATGGTCCGGCAAATACACAACCCAGTGCCAGCAATGTACTGATCTCAGGGACAGCCGAAGTTGGCTCAACACTTTATGGAACCTATACTTTTACTGATGTTGATCCGGCAGATACTGAGGGTTCAAGCACTTACAGGTGGCTGAGAAACGGGATAACTGCTATACCCGGAGCAACAAATGCAGAATATGTAATTACCGCAGAAGATGAAGGATACCGGTTATCATTTGAGGTTACTCCTGTTTCCGCATCTGGTTACCCTGATACAGGTACACCAGTACAAAGTGCACAGACAATTGAGGTTATTGATCCGTCTCCCCTTAAACCTGTTGCCAGTGAAGTCTGTATAGAAGGAATAAGAGCTGCAGATCAAGTATTAAGAGGAAAATATTATTACGACTTTTACAAAAGTGAGGGAACTTCGATATATCAGTGGTTCAGAAATGGGATACCTATTAGTGGTGCTACAGGAATACAATATACTCTCAAACAGGTAGAAGATATCGACAGCAATGCAGACATAACTTTTCGTGTTACACCAAAATCATCAAATGATCCTCCAAAGGTAGGAACCAGCGTAATGAGCAATCCGCTTGCCAGGATCATAATGACCAAGGATCAATACAGCGTTTCAGAAGCAGATGATACAATAAAAGTAAATGTTGCCGGAGGTGTCTTCTCCGGAACTGGAGTGACCGATAATATATTTTCTCCTTCAAACGCAGGTTCTGAGGGGAGTCCGCATACAATAAGCTATCTGCTAAATATCTCAAATCCGGCTCATAATTGTTCACAGCAGGCATCAAAGCAAGTTATTGTTAATCCAAACGTTTCCTTCTTCGTTGGATTCGATCCGCTTTATTGCCACGACAGCGGTACAGATATTATAACCGTTTCAGGAGTACCAGCCGGATCAACAGACAAGAAATTCACTATTACAGATGAAAATGGGATTATAGATACTTCAGGTACCACAATTACAATTGACCCTGGCAGGATGAGACCTGGATTTAACCAGGATGTACTTTATTTCTCATATAACTATGACGGTATATTCTACCAGATCAGCCAGGCATTTAATATTGATTCAGTTAGTACAGAAATAAGGATTCTTAATCTTGACACAGCATATTGTGAGGGTGATGCGCGGGAATATATAACAATTGAAGGAGTATATCCTTCTGGTGGTACGGCTGAATGGACCGACGTTATCTTATCAGATACAAAAGCAGCTTCCGCATACCTTGATCCTTCAAAGGGAACACCGGGTGTAACATATCCGGTTACTTATCAGTACAGATCTCCCAGCGGTTGCTACAGCAAGGTTCTTTCAGACAGTGTAACAATCAACCCATTACCTGATCCGTCATTCCCTTTGAATGCGACATATAATATTGACGGAGGTGAGGTGGAACTGATCCCGGTCCAGGCAGGCGGCACATTCAGTGGAAACGGTGTGTCAGGGAATTACATGTTCCCTGATATTGCTGGCCTGGGCGAACATGAGATCATATATACAATTACTGATGCAAACAGTTGTACAGCAAGTATAGGATTGAAAACAAGGATCAGGGAAGCCCAGGGTAATTTTATCGATATACCATCAGTAATTTGTTATGAAGATACGACATATAATGTAAAAATCATCAATCTTCCTTCAACCGGAGTGACTATAACAGGATTTACCAATTATAAAAACACCCTGGTATACATCCCCGGGGCCACTGATGCGGATTACAATGTGCCGGAGGCAGGTGAAGGACTCGATACATTGGTTTTCTCATATAGATGGGATGATGT
>CAZOZU010000239.1:0-4101 GCA_964584355.1 uncultured Rikenellaceae bacterium | reverse complement strand
AGCGGAAGGCTCTAAAGGGGGGCTAATACCCCCCAACCCCCCTAAAGGGGGGCTATAAACCCATAAGTAATTGTATTTCAATAGAATTTGGGTTTCAAGCCCCCTTCAGGGGGCGAGCCACGCTTCAGCGTGGCCGGGGGTCTTTATAGAAATGCATCTCTTCGATATACTGCAAAACAGGTGCAGGGAGAAAGTATGACATATCCTTTCCTTTTTTTACACTGTTTCGTATAAAGGTACCTGAGATATCCATAAGAGGAGCCTTCACATAAGTTATTTTTGCATTTGAAAGAAGTAGTTCAAGCTGGGGAGAAGCAGGTTTTGGACTACCCCTGCGTGGATAGACTATTATCCTGCATTTATTTATCAGCTCTGAGGCATTTTTCCACTTATGCAAAGTATACAGATTATCTTCGCCCATGATCAGTGAAAACTGATTATTGGGATGTTTCTCTTCCAGGTAGGTCAATGTATCTATAGTATATGAAGGTACCTGCAGCCGAAACTCAATATCTGACGCTTTCATTTTGTCATTTTTTCCAATAGCCAGATTTGTCATATGAAGACGCTGGTAATTGTCGAGCAGGGTCTCTTTCTTCTTTAAGGGGTTGTGTGGACTTACAACAAACCATATCTCATCAATATCCGTAAATTCGAGCATGTAGCCTGCAATAGCAATATGCCCGATATGTATCGGATTGAATGACCCGAAATATAAACCAACTTTTAACATTTAAGCCTTACATCAATAGTTAATTCCTTTGTGTTCCTTCGTGACGCACTTTGTGATACTTTGTGGTAAAAGTTTTTAACCACAAAGGAACACTAAGGTTAGCACAAAGGTCCACAAAGTGGTTATAGTCAAATAATTAAGATATTAATCTTTATTACAAATAAACCTATTTACAAGTTTATACACTTCGTTTTTCGCCTTTTCCAGGTTGTCGTTGATTACAATATTATCAAACTGATCAGCCATCATCATCTCCTCAATAGCTTTTGCTATCCTCATTTTTATCTTCTCAGGATCATCTGTACCACGATCTTTCAACCTTTTTTCAAGTTCATTTATTGTGGGAGGCATAATGAAAATGGATATGGCATCGTGTTTGAAAATATTCTTCAGGTTGATACCTCCCTTTACATCCACATCAAACAAAACATGATTTCCATTCGCCCATATCCTGTTGATCTCACTTTTCAGTGTTCCATAAAGCTGGTTCTTATAGACCTCTTCCCATTCAACAAATTGTCCCTGTTCAATCTTATTACGGAACTCTTTAACTGACAGAAAATAGTACTCCCGGCCATTTTGTTCCTTTCCCCTTGGAGAACGTGAGGTGGCAGAAACTGAAAACTCAAGATAAAGCTCCTTGTCAAGCAAATGTTTAGCAATTGTTGATTTCCCTGCACCTGAGGGTGCTGATATTATTACCAGTTTGCCTTTCACTTTCTATAAAACATTCAAAGCCTGTTCCTTTATTTTTTCCAGTTCATCCTTCATCATTACCACAACCTTCTGTATTGATGCATCGTTGGCCTTTGAGCCGATAGTATTTATCTCGCGACCGATCTCCTGAGTTATGAAATTCAATATTTTACCGTTAGGCGGATCAGTGGCTGTTTTTTCAAGGAAATAATCACAATGTTTTTTCAATCTGACCTTTTCCTCGTTAATATCTATTTTCTCGAGATAGAAAATAAGCTCCTGTTCAAACCTGTTCATATCAATATTCTCCGTCCCTATATTCTCGACCAGTAGATTGTTGAGTTTGTTCCTGATCCTGGTTATCCGTTCCTCTTCGAAATCCTCTATTTCTGTAAGCAGCGTCAATATCCTGTTTATGCATCCTGCTATGTCACTCTCCAGTGAGCTTCCCTCTTCGATTCTGAAATTATCAAGTTGTTCTGCAGATTCAATTATTTTTGCCTTTATCAGAAGCCATTCTTCTTCAGCCAGTTCCGGTTTTTCTGTTTTAAAAACCTCGGGAAATCTCAATATTGTAGCAAGGGTTTGCTCATCTGTTTTAATATTTAATTCACCTGCGATTTCCTTTATCTGTTTATAATAAGTCTTAACCACTTCATTATTGATGACCGGAACATTTTCAATATCAAGTACATCAAAGCTGATGATCAGGTCTATTTTCCCCCTGTCGAGTTTCTGGCTGATTATATTTCGTATTTCTGACTCTTTTTCCCTGTAGAGCCAGGGCAGCCTGGTATTAAGATCAAGAGATTTGGAGTTGAGTGATCTTATTTCTATGGTAATTTTCTTACCCGCAATTTCAGCAGTGGTCTTGCCAAAGCCGGTCATAGATTTTATCATCTCCAGGTTATTGAATATAAAACTGAAAGTTACTAATTCCCTTTATAATTCACAACAGCCTTGGTTTTCCAGCGGCCAGTCTTGTAATAGAAGAATGACAGGAAGAGACCAATTACCCAACCAGCAGGTATTGACCACCATATTCCTTCAGCACCTATTTTACCCGAAAGGAACCATGCAACAGGGATCCTTATTATCCATAGTGAGATGAGTGAAAAAATCATTGGCCAGAATGTATCGCCTGATCCTCTCATGATCCCGCTATACAGGAACATGAGGGTAAGGGTTATATAAAAAACACTGACGATGGTAAGGTACTGATTGCCTGTGAATATTACCTGGGTGTCGTTTGTAAATAAGCTTATGAGTGTCTTACCGAAAAAAAGGATCAGTATAGTGGTTGATATGGTTACACCACCGGCCATTTTCAATGTTGAAATTAAACCGGTTCTTATACGATCGGTTTTCCCGGCACCTATATTCTGACCTACAAATGTAGAGAGTGCCTGTGAGAAAGTGATAGACGGAATAGTAACAAGGTTGTCGATTCGGATGGCTACTGAGAATCCCGCTATTACATTAGTACCGAAGGTATTGACAATACCCAGCAAGGCCAGGTTTCCCAGGGCAACAAGAGTATGCTGGATTCCGGTGGGTAATCCGATACGAATACTTTGCCTGAAAATCTCCCAGTCGAAATGTAAATCCCTGATAGCTATACGGATCAGTTTATGCGTTTTGTTAAGCCAGTATATAGCGAGGCCGAAAGCTAAGCCGTTTGCTAGTATTGTTGCATAGGCAGCACCGGCTATTCCCCATTTAAATACAGCTACAAAAAGCAAGTCCAGAATTATATTTACTACAACTGCTATGATGAGAAAATAGAGAGGGGTTTTTGAATCACCAAGGCCTCTCAGGGCAGCACTGGTGCCGTTAAACCCAAAAAAAATAATTATTCCTGAAAAGAAAATACGAAGGTATAGTGTTGCCTGGGGCATTATTTCCTCCGGTAGTCCGAGGAATCGCAGCAATGGTTCGGCAAATATTAATCCGGCAGCAGTCACAAGCATACCAGCTACTGCAGTGGATATATACATTGTATCAATTGCCCTTTTTACCTTTTCATAGTCTTTTGCACCAAAATATTGTGAGATTACTACTGTAGTCCCCATTACGAGACCAATGATCAGGGAGACCATCATAAAGATAACAGGGAATGATGCTCCGACAGCAGCAAGTGCCTCTTTGCCAACAAAATTTCCGACAATAATAGTGTCGATAATACTGAAAAGCTGCTGAAACAGATTCCCGATAAGCATCGGAGCAGCAAACTGAAATATTAGTTTTCCTTCTTTGCCAGTTGTTAGGTCCTGCATTATTAATTTTTAGCGCTGCAAAGAAAAGGAATTACATGAAAACATCAAAATAGAGATTTATAACCTTTCCAGTTCAATACTGAAATGTCTCAAAAAGGGGGCCTCTTTTACAATACGAACACCCCTCTTTATTGATTCGCGTCTTTTAAAAACATTTTTGACCACAGCTGCAACATAATCCATATGTCTGTCGGTATATACTCTCCTGGGAAGAGCCATCCTGATAAGTTCCACACCTGTGTGTCTGTTCTTACGGGTCACGGGATCCCTGTCAGCCATCAGGGCTCCTATCTCTGAACTTCTTATTCCTCCTTCGATATACAGCTCGATTGCCAGTGCCTGTCCCGGAAATTCCTTATCAGGTATCTGGGGCAGGAATCTCTTTGCATCAATGAA
>CAZOZU010000238.1:0-4132 GCA_964584355.1 uncultured Rikenellaceae bacterium | reverse complement strand
TGGGGATAATTCATTTACTGAGGTTAATGAGGTTGAACTTCCCGGTGTTTATTATGGTACTCTTGTCCCGGGTGACTATGATAAGGATGGTAACCTTGATATCTTTTTATCCGGCACCAGTACTGATAATAAACCGATGTGCGCTATCTACAGGAATCTTAGTGCAGTAACAAACAATCCTCCTGCAGCACCTTCCGGATTGGAAGCAACCGGTGATGAAACATCAATAACATTCAGCTGGAATATGGTTACAGACGATAATACTCCTCAAAGAGGTATTGGCTATAATCTACGTATAGGAACGACCCCGGGTGGTAGTGATGTTTTATCTCCAATGGCGATTTCCTCAGGATCACGCTTGATCCCGGGTTCTGGAAATGTTGGTTCTGATACTGTTTTCGTATATAAAGCGCCCCAGAAGACTACATATTATTGGAGTGTTCAGTCAATAGATAATGCTTTTAACTCTGGAGCTTTCTCACCCGAACAATCCTACAAATATACAATATCCGTTCAGGCATCACAGATAACTGCAAGTTCAGTTGAAGGAACAAATATTGATATTACCTGGACCCGGGGAAATGGTTCTGCATGTGTCGTGTTTGCAAAGAAAGCTGATAATGGTTCTGCGTTGCCCGTTAACGGGGAAATATATACAGCTGATCAGAATTTTGGTTCCGGGACACAAATCGGTACAACCGGATGGTATTGTGTTTATAATGGTACTGACAATCATGTTAATGTTAAAGGGCTTGAAGCACTCGATTACTACATCTTCCATGTGATCGAATATGATGATCCGGGACCAGTTTATGATACCAGAACAAGCTCCGGTAATCCACTGGCAATTGAGACCGGACTGTTTGATGAACAAACTGATGTAACACTCAGGGGTGTGTCACAGGGTTCAGTTGCATGGGGCGATTATGATAATGACGAGTATCCGGATATTCTGATTACCGGAAGCGGTTATGCCAGGATCTACCACAATAACGGAGACAGTACATTCACAGAGACAATATCACTGACAGGCGTTTTCAACAGCTCAACAGCCTGGGGTGATTACGATAATGACGGGGATCTGGATATCATTCTGACCGGAAGCACTTCTTCAAGAATATACCGTAACGATGGCAGTGATGTATTTACCGAACAAACATCAATTAGTCTGCCGGGAGTCTCCTATGGCTCAACTGCCTGGGGCGATTACGATAAAGACGGTGACCTGGATATAATTCTGACCGGAAGATTAAATTCCGGAAATGGTATTGCAAGAATTTATAACAATAACGGCAATAACACCTTCTCGGAGCAGCCATGGATTTCACTTCCGCCGGTTTATTACAGTTCAGTGGCCTGGGGTGATTACGATAAAGACGGATTGCCGGATTTACTTATTACAGGTACAATAAATGGTTCGGCTTCAGGGGCTGTATCAAAAATTTACAGGAATAACGGTAATAACAGCTTTACGGAACAGACCGGTATAATTCTTCCGGGAGTATACTACAGCTCTGCCGACTGGTTCGACTATGATTCAGATGGAGACCTGGATATTATATTGACAGGTACGACCGGAGGCTCTGCCGCAACAGCTATTTCAAAAATCTACCGTAATAACGGAGAAAACAGCTTTACGGAACAAACCGGAATTATTCTTGACGGAATATGGAAAAGTTCAATAGCCTGGGGTGATTGTGACAATAACGGCTATGTGGATATCCAGCTTGGCGGACAATCTGTTACGGGAGAATCCCTGTCAAGAACCTATCTGAATAATGGCGAAAATAATTTTGTTGAACAAAACAGTATAATCTTACCGGGAATAACCAACAGTTCTGTTGCATGGTGTGATTACGACAAGGATGGAAAACTTGATCTTCTGCTATCAGGACAATCTGCTTCCGGTATCATCTCAAAATTATATCAGAATACATATTCAATATCCAATAATGCTCCTGCTATTCCGGAGGGACTCTCAGCAACAGCTACTGAGACATCATTAGTCCTGCATTGGAACAGGGTTGCCGGAGATACCACACCGTCAAACAGCATTCTCTATAATGTACGGATAGGTACATCCTCCGGAGGAAATGATGTGGTTTCTCCGATGGCCACCGCTACCGGGTCATCGTTGATATCATCAACAGCTAATGCAGGTTCAGATACACTCTTTGTCCTTAATTATCCTCAAAAAACAACCTATTACTGGAGTGTTCAGTCTGTGGATAACGGATTTATGACCAGCCCGTTTGCTGAAGAACAGTCTTTCGTTTTTACCAATTCTGTCCAGGCATCACAGCTTCTTGCAACCAACATACAGGCATCGACCCTGCATCTACACTGGCGAAGAGGTAATGGATCAGGATGTGTGGTCTTTGCATTTGAAGGAAGCAGTAGTACTGCATCACCGGTCGATAATACAACATATGTTGCCGATCAGAATTTTGGTGCCGGATCACAAATCGGAACAAGCGGATGGTATTGTATCTACAACGGCACAGGAGATAATATAGAGATAACAGGCCTTGAACCAACCAAAACATATGTTTTCAATGTTGTGGAATTTGATACAGGCCCTCTTTATTATACACAAACCGGCCAGGGAAACCCGGCTATAATACAAACAGGATTATTCGACGAACAAACAGGAATAACTATCCCGGGTATCTCTGATGGATCAGTTGCCTGGGGTGATTATAATAACGATGGCTATCTGGATATACTTGTAACAGGAAATACAAGCTCAGGAAAAATATCAAAGATATACAGCAATAACGGTGATTCAAGCTTTACAGAGCTTACTGGAATAACTCTTCCGGGAGTGTATTTCAGCTCTGCTGCCTGGGGCGATTATGATAATGACGGTGATCTTGATATTCTCTTAACCGGGACTTCCAACGGCTTGCCTTCCGGAGCATTATCAAGGATATTTATGAACAACGGGGACAGCACCTTTACCGAACAAACTGATATTTCCCTGCCTGGTGTCTATTATAGCTCTGCTGAATGGGGAGACTATGATAACGATGGTTATCCCGATATTCTGCTTACCGGTACTACTAATGGCTTGTCTACAGGGGCACTTTCTAAAGTATACCGGAATAATGGAGACAATACTTTTACTGATCAGACAGGCATAATAATACAGGGTGTATTTAACAGTACTGTGGCATGGGGTGATTATGATAACGATAACGACCTTGATATAATAATTGCCGGTAACCTGGTTTCAAAAATATACCGGAACAATGGTGATAATACATTTACTGAACAATCAGGCATAATCCTTCCAGGAATAAATAACGGTTCAATTGACCTGGGAGATTATGACAATGATAATGACCTGGATATACTGCTGACCGGTTCTTCGACAACAGGCTATATTTCAACAATATACAGGAATAATGGTGACAATACTTTCTCCGAACAAACCAGTATACCAATTACCGGTATCGCTTACGGGACAGGCATGTGGGGTGATTACGACAATAGTGGTTATCTGGATATAATTATTGCCGGCCGTTCCAGTTCAACAACTTCAGAAATTATTACCAGGTTCTATCAGAATAGTGGCAGTAACTTCTTTAACGAACAGCCTAATTTAAGACTGGAAGGAGTATATAGAAATTCTGTTTCATGGGGTGATTTTGATAATGACAGTAAGCTTGATATCCTTATGGCAGGCCAGAATTATAATTTTATCCCTGTGACCCGAATCTACCATAACCTGTCAGTAAAATCCAATACTGCCCCGGGAATACCGTCTGACTTATCAGCCGTTGTTAATGACACATCAATTATTTTTACATGGAATAAATCAACTGACGACGCAACTCCAACAGACGGACTCAGTTACAATATACGAATCGGATCCGCTTCCCGAGCAAATGATATTGTATCTGCAATGTCGCTTTCTGACGGAAAGAATTTATTGCCATCAATCGGAAATGCACAGAATGGAACATCATTCCTACTGAAATATCCGAAGAAAGCAACTTACTACTGGAGTGTCCAGGCTGTAGATAACGGATTTATGTCAGGGTCCTTTGCCGAAGAGCAATCAGTGGTATATTCCGAATCTGTACAGGCTTCAAATATCATTGTTGACAGTGTCCAGGCTCAAAGCATG
>CAZOZU010000237.1:0-4142 GCA_964584355.1 uncultured Rikenellaceae bacterium | reverse complement strand
CCCTGGGCAAGCAATGAAAGTATCATTCCTGTCAGCACATCTCCGCTTGCCGCTGTTGCCATTCCTGGGTTGCCGGTACTGTTGAACCATACTTTTCCGTCAGGTGTGGAAACCGAAGTGTAAGCACCCTTAAGTACAATAATACAATTTATTCTTTGGGAAAGGTCCATCTGCTTCTGTAATCTTTCATACCCACAAATGGATTTGCCGGCCAGCCTGTCAAATTCACCAGGATGTGGTGTAAGAATTGTCAAAGGCTTTAAATCAGAAAGCCACTCCTTATTTAATGCTAATATATTCAGAGCATCTGCGTCGATTACAACTGGCTTTTTGCATTTTAGCAGGAATTCCTTAAGGGCTTTTTGAGATAATGGTTCTGTTCCCATTCCAGGACCTATTCCCACAGCATCATATATATCCGTGTCTGTATTACCTGAGATAATTTTTTCACCAGTATCCTGACTTATCATGGCCTCGGGGAATGCACTCTGTACAATATCATTGCCTCCTTCCGGTATATGGCAGGTTATAAGACCCGCACCTGTCCTGAGAGCTGCTTTGGCACCAAGCACAATTGCTCCCATCTTTCCATAAGATCCCCCTATTAGCAATCCATGTCCGAAAATCCCTTTATGATCGAATTTGTGCCTCTTTTTAAGTAGAATTTTTATAAAGCTCTTTTCAATAAGAGTAAAGGGAGTCTCTGTATTATTTATTGCCGTGTCATCAAGTCCAATGGGTATAACGTACCATTTACCCGTGTGTATTTCATTTTCAGGAAACAGAAAAGAGAGCTTAGGAAACTGGAAACTGAGAGTAAAATCGGCATTAACTATATTTTCCGGAATATTTTTACAATTGTCTTCTCCGAACAATCCGGAAGGAATATCTATTGATATTACTGTAGAATCTGATTCGTTGATCTTATTAATTACCTCTGATGCAATACCTTCAGCAGGTCTTGAAATTCCCGAACCGAATATTGCATCTATAATAACATCACCCTGATTTATAACAGGAAACTGATCAATACTTTTTAATACATGGAACGCTACGTTTGTCTCCTTCTCAATTCTTTTCCTGTTTATTTCCCAGTTCTTTGTTGCTTTATCTGTAAATTGAACATAGAAAACTTCAGGTTCATATCTGTTCCTGGCCAGCATTCTTGCCAGGGCCAGTCCGTCACCTCCATTATTACCCGGACCTGCAAAAATTATTATCCCTGTTGACCTTTCAAATCTTTCCACATACCACTCATACAACTTGCCTGCTGCACGTTCCATAAGGTCAATTGAGGCTACTGGTTCATTGATGATTGTATACTCATCAATCTGTTTTATCTGTTCGCACCTGAATATTTTCATCCTGTTTGAATCAATTAAATACAAATTTAAACTCTTCAGCCATTAATAAAAAAAGATTAATATATTTGTTACCAGGCAGACACTGAATAGTACCGCTCAATTAAGATATTCCTGATCCTGAACAAATAAATATTAATCAATAAAAAGAATAACATGCTTAAGAATCACCCAAAAGGATTACTTGTAGCCTTCTTTTCAAATATGGGCGAAAGATTTGGCTTCTATACGATGATGGCCATCCTGGTACTTTTTCTTCAGGCCAAGTACGGGTTACCGGCAAATCAGGCTGGTGATATTTACAGCTGGTTTTATTTCAGCATATACGCACTTGCCCTGGTTGGCGGTATTCTTGCCGATGCAACAAAACAATATAAGTTAGTTATTCTGGCCGGTATAATTATAATGTTTGCCGGATACATAATAATGGCAATTCCCGGGATGACACTTACCATTACAATAATAGGATTGATGATTATTGCTCTCGGTAACGGTCTTTTCAAGGGAAATCTCCAGGCTGTTGTCGGACAGATGTATGATGACCCGAAATATTCTAAGTTCAGGGATACAGCATTTATGATCTTTTATATGGGTATAAATGTCGGTGCTTTTTTTGCCCCATTTGCTGCCAACGGCATGCGTAACTGGTGGCTTAAAGTAAACGGATTTGCTCATGACGGGAGTCTGCCATCACTCTGTCATCAATTCAATAACGGAACTCTTGCTGACACTACTGTTTTTCAGCAATTAGCTGATAATGTATGTCTTAGCGGGCCTATCACAGATCTTTCAGCATTTGCAAACGAATATCTTGAAGTTTTCTCAAAAGGTTACAACTATGCTTTCGGAGTTGCTGCTGTAGCCATGATTATTTCCCTGCTGGTATATACAATATTCAATAAGCTATTGCCGAAGAAAGAGGTAAAAGAGGCAGCAATATCAACTGAAAAAATCGATTTTAAACCTATTCCTATTATTGCTGCTGCCCTGGCAATCGGAGTAACTGCATTCGCCCTTCATTTCATAAGACAAGTAGGATGGGCATCAGGCTTTGCTTTCGGTATCTTTGCAGGTTTTGTTACCTGGATCATCATGGTATCACGTAAGGAAGAACGGGCAAGAATTACTGCTCTTTTACTCGTATTCTTTGTTGTTGTATTCTTCTGGATGTCGTTTCACCAAAACGGACTCACCCTCACTCTCTTTGCAAGGGATTATACAGTTAAACAGACCGGAGCCTTTACTAATCTATTCTTTACTCTGCCTTCAATGCTTGCAGTTATTGGTTCTATTGCCGGTATAGTAATGCTCATTTATAAAAACCTTAAACCAAATATTAAAATAACAGGAGCTGTATTATTCGTCATCTCATTTCTCCTGGCCCTGTTTTATACAACCGGATTCGATCCTACCGGATTTTTCGGATTAATATTCACTGCTTTCGGAACCCAGAATTCTATTGCTCCTGAAGTATTTCAGTCATTCAATCCTCTGTTCATCGTTGCACTTACCTTTCCTGTAATGGCTGCATTTTCATGGATGAACAAAAAAGGGATAGAACCAACAACACCAAAGAAAATAGGAATAGGAATGGTTATAGCCGCCCTTGGCTTCCTGGTCATATTGATAGCTTCTATAGGTACACCCTCACCGGCATCACTTGATGGTCTCCCGGTTGCTGATAGTGACAGAGTATCACCTTACTGGCTGATGAGCAGCTACCTGATACTTACAGTTGCAGAACTTTTCCTCAGTCCTATGGGACTGTCATTTGTATCAAAGGTCGCTCCTTCACGGTTCCAGGGCCTCATGCAGGGTGGCTGGCTGCTTGCAACGGCTGTCGGAAATAAACTACTATTCGTTGGAAGCCTGCTATGGGATAAAGTACATTTAAGTACACTTTGGCTTGTGTTCATTGTATGCTGCATGCTGTCAGCAACATTTATATTCTCAATTCTTAAAAGACTTAATAAAGCAGCTTCAAGCTGATAAAAAAATAAACCCACCCCTGCCCCCTCCCTTTAGGAAAAGGGAGGGGTATTTTTTTGATATTCAGACCTATATCTGCATATTTTCATTGAATACACTTGCATTGATGCATATAGGTATAAAAGCAAAATAATTTCAATACTTTAGCTTTATTGATTTAAAATATTCAAATTTACTTTGACTTTTTTAATATCTGATATTGTTTACAAGTATCTTGTGATTTTTATTATTTTTGAAGCTTACTTTTTTTTCGTATCCACACGATGCAATTTTTTCAATATTGTATATGAAAGTTCTGAAATTTGGCGGTTCATCAGTTGGTAATCCTGAACGTATACGGGAAGTTAAAAAGCTTATTGGATCCCAGCCCCTTCCTTCTGTTATTGTAATATCTGCATTCCAGGGAGTAACCGATCAGCTTTATACTATTTTAGAATTAGCCTCCTGCGGAAAAAAAGAATACGAAACAGATCTTGATGCCATATCAGAAAAACATATAAAATTCACAGAGGAATTAATTACAGATGATATAAAACGCCATGAAGTAATCGATGCAATAAATAACATTATCAATGAATTACAGGAATTACTGAAAGGAATATATGTTTTACGTGAATTAACCAGACACGCTTCTGACCAGGTAATCACCAGTGGAGAAAGGTTATCATCTTTAATAATAAGCAGATTCCTTGATAACAGCACATATTCTGATTCGCGTGAATTCATAAAGACAGTTATCAGCGCAGGAAATACAGTTGTTGATTTTGATTTAACAAATTCACTTGTACGGGA
>CAZOZU010000236.1:0-4154 GCA_964584355.1 uncultured Rikenellaceae bacterium | reverse complement strand
TAATTTGAAAGCCTGTATTGAACTGCTATTCCAATCATACCCAGATTAGAATAGAGCTTTGCCGGATTATAAGCCCATGAATAGTTACCATCATTCCATCCTCCTCCGTGAAATATTGCTATCGCCGGATAATTTTCACCTTTTTTAATATCATCAGGGTAGAATATATGAGCTTGTAGTTTATAATCATTTATTGTTTTATATGTTTTTACAATGTGATCCTTTTGTCCTTCAATTATTGAATTACATAATTCCTTAATCCTTGTACTGTAGACTTCTGTTTTGCTATTGGGTTCTAAATAGACAACCCAGTTTAATTTACCATAAGTAACATCGTATAATACAGGAGATTTTATTCTAGCGGTAAAAGTAAATTCTCCTGTTTCTGAAATCGGAATAGTATTCCCCCCGATTTGTATTGTTTTATAACTGGGGTTTATAATTGTCCCTTTTATCTGGGCATCGTTTATCCCTCGGGAACAAGAAAGATGTAAAATAATTAATGGTAAAATGTAAAATAGAATGCTTTTCATAATTATTATTTAGTTATTATATTTCAAATCACTAGACGAATAGTAACTTAAATTGTTACATAAATTGGGCATAATGGCCCGACTAACGTTGGTCGGACGGGCAAAAATTATGACAGCTTCCCGTTTCATGGGACAAGTTATCTCGGACAGCGGGGATTCTATTAATTTTATTGACCGTATCAGGCAAGGTTCTTATTTTTTTAAAGTTATTTACAGTCATCTATTTTGACTTCATAATGCTGAGATATTTTGTCAAACCGTAAAAGGACTTTCCGGGCTTTATCCGGGACAACAGCTTCCTCATAATCCTCACCTGCAAACTCAATTACTGAATTTAGAGAATCAAACCACATAATTGTGACAAACTCGGTTTCGGCAGGCAATTCCCGTCTTAACAATTGAATGCCTTTGTAACCTTTAATACTTCTGTTGTTAATACCGACGAAAATCTCATTTTGGAGGAGATTTTCATATATGTCAGCATTGTTTTTGGTTGTATAACCATGCCAGATTCTGGAGATCATGTTAATAGGGTAAAAGTTATTAAAAAATGTATAGTGTTGTTATCAATGTTGCCTTACAAATTAATATATGTTACAGAAGTGATTATATATATGCTAAATTTGATTTAAATATACACTTTAAACTATTTTAATCTCATATATTAAAATTACAGCTTTTGAGAGATAAAATCAATTTTATAACTAAAGTTAGATTCCCCGGCTCATGACCGACGAAGTCGGATGGCAAAGCGCTGAACTTTTTATATTTTTGCAGAAATTTAATCAAACATATTTATGGATATATTTAAACCAATGGATATCAAGCCTGATTCTGACAAGGCTGATAATGAAAGTATTGAGAAGGTAAGATGCCTGATTATCGGATCAGGCCCCGCAGGTTATACAGCTGCTATCTATGCTGCAAGGGCAAACCTCAATCCGATACTTTACACCGGAATGGAAATGGGCGGTCAGCTTACAACAACAACAGATGTTGATAACTTCCCCGGATATCCCGATGGTGTTAACGGACCGGAAATGATGGAGCATTTAAAGAAACAGGCAGAGAGATTCGGGACGGATGTACGTATGGGCATGGCTACGGGTGCTGATTTTTCAAAGAAAAAACATATTGTAACCATCGACAATAATAAAATAATTGAAGCCGATACAGTTATTATAGCTACCGGTGCAACAGCAAAATATCTCGGTCTTGAAGCGGAGAAAAAATATGCCGGCATGGGTGTCTCTGCATGTGCAACATGTGACGGCTTCTTCTACAAACAGAAGGATGTGGCAGTTGTTGGTGGCGGCGATACAGCTGCTGAAGAGGCAACATACCTTGCCGGATTGTGTAATAAGGTATATATATTGGTCCGCAGAAATGTACTCAGGGCATCAAAGGCAATGCAGGAGAAGGTTTTGAATACTCCAAATATAGAGATTCTGTGGGAACATCAGGCTGTTGATCTCTTTGGAGAAAATGGGGTGGAAGGAGCAGTGCTTGTAAAGAAAAAAGGAACTCCCGAGGAAGAGATTTTGAAAATAAAGATTGACGGTTTCTTTCTTGCTATAGGACATAAACCCAATTCTGACATTTTTAAAGAATATCTCGATACCGATGAAACCGGTTATATAAAAACTATACCCGGTACAACAAAAACAAATGTGCCGGGAGTTTTTGCTGCAGGTGATGTACAGGATCCGCACTACAGGCAGGCAGTTACGGCTGCAGGCTCAGGATGCATGGCGGCTATAGATGCAGAACGGTATTTATCGGAAACTAAATAATAGCTCCGTAGACCTCTGTGTATCTCGGTGTAAATTTTTGAAGAATATTTCAGTTACACTGAGTACCACAGAGTAGACACAGAGAAATATAATAAGAACATGAAAACATTCCATAAGACTTTCAGAATAAATGCCGAACCTTCCGATGTGTATTCTGCACTGACAAATCCATATACAATTGAACTATGGTCGGGTTACCCGGCAGTTATGTCAGAAGGACCCGGATCCGAATTTTCATTATGGGAGGGTGATATAACGGGCTGTAACCTCGAATTCACTAAGAATAAAAAAATTGTCCAGGAATGGTATTTCGGTGATCAGCCGGAAAAATCAATAGTGACAATCACTATTGAACCGGAAAAGGAAAACTGTTCAGTTACTGTAGAACATACAAATATACCTGATGATGATTTTGCTGGTATTGCTGAGGGTTGGCGGGAATATTATATGGGAGCAATAGTTGATTTCTTCAATCCTAATTTTTGAAATTTTGTTTACTATTCACCTCTGTTATCCATAATGCCGTAAAGATCTTCCATGCAGGCATATATAAGAGTTGCTATACCCTTATAACAATAAGTATATGCATATTCCTGCACATCAGCACTCCACATAGGTATCCATGACAAAAGTTGTTCATCGATATACCGGTATATCTCCTTTTTCATTTCACGGGAACAAGGATCATCATCAATCTGAATGTACTTATCTATCATATTTGTAAGGAAAAGAAGCTCTAAGCCCAGATGGTCTTCAGGTACTTTACCATGCAATTTTGATTTCCATCCATATGATATGTAAAACTCACTGACTTTTTGAATGGAGGCCCGTTTCGTTTCTTCCCTTGCAAGATAAATGGAGGCCTGTGCCGGTGCCAGTGGCAGTCCCGTTACTGCAAATAACCGGTAGAAGTCTTCTGCAAGCCTCTTTTTGCATGTATCTGTATCTTCACATGAGTCCCTGAGAATTGAAGCAGCTTTTATAAACCTTGGATTTGAACTCGACACAGGCAGCTTCTTGAGAATACCTTTCGTCCAGAAATCGATAACACACTCATCTGTAGGTTCACTCATAATCATACTGCCTGCAAAATATAACAGCATATTATAACCCTTGAGCAGATTAATGTGATCCGCTGTAATCTTATTGTTTTCAGACTCCATATAAGGAAATTAATCAGATAAGTTCAGGTGTATAACGAATGTGAGAGAATATTGTTCATGAACCCACCCCCTCCTGTCTCCTTCCCTGCGTAGTATGCAAGAGCCTGTCCCGACTGAAAGTCGGGAGGGGTAGGGGGATGGGTATATGTGTTTTCTTTATTTCGAAAAATCTGCTACCTCGTTGGGATACAGATTGTTATCAAGCTTCCTTTTTATTTCTCTAAAGGCATTTACTGTATAGTCCACATCTTCAAGAGAATGCGAGGCTGTAGGAATAAGGCGAAGCATAACCACATCCTTCGGTACTACAGGATATATCACCACAGAACAGAATATTCCGAAATTCTCCCTGAGGTCATAGAGAAGTTGTGTTACCTGGAAAAGAGAACACTTAAAAAACACGGGTGTTACAGGCGATTCGGTACGGCCTAGATCCATACCGGCATCTCTCAATCCTTTTTGAAGTGCATTGACGATAGTCCATAATTTATCCTTGTATTCAGGATGAGTTTTCATAAGTTCGAGTCTCTTTATAGCTCCCAGTGTCATAGCCAAAGGCAGTGCCTTGGCATAGATCTGTGATCTCAGGTTAAAGCGCAGGTATGTTATGACATCTTTTGTACTTGCTACAAATCCGCCAATTCCTGCAAACGATTTTGCAAATG